>NZ_SDFT01000040.1:0-34138 GCF_004916815.1 Pantoea sp. R102 | reverse complement strand
TGCCACCAGAATCAGCGCAACGGTGATCGACGGCAGAATCAGATGCTGAATACCGCTGATAAAATTTTCGCTGAGCGGCACATAGCCGGTGGCGGGCAGAATCTGCCAGACATCGGCAAACAGCAGCAGCACCAGCGTGGCGGTGACGAATTCCGGAAACGAGATGCCCATGTAGGAGATCACACTGACCAGCACATCGGCGGTCTTACCGCGCCGCACGGCCGCCCAGATGCCGAGCGGAATGGCGATTACCAGCATCAGTAACAGAGCGCACAGCGCCAGCAGCAGCGAGCGCGACAGCGCCGTCAGCAGCGTTGGCCCGACGGCCAGGCCATTGCGCATCGACACGCCAAAGTTGCCCTGCAACGCCTGTGTCAGCCAGTGCCAGTATTGCAGCCAGGCGGGCGCATCCAGCCCAAGCCGCGCCCGCACCGCCGCCAGCGCTTCCGGCGTGGCGTTTTGTCCCAGCAGCGTAACCGCGGCATCGGCGGGCAGCAGCTGAGTGATGCCGAACACCAGCAGCGACACCACCAGCAGCGTGTAAATCATCAGCAGCAGGCGTTTAAGCAGGTAACTTGCTGTCACGGTCGCTCCTTACAGGCTGCGCTTTGGCGCGTTAGCAGTCAGCCAGACATGATCGAGGCGGAACACCGCACCGCGCGGATGCAGATGATAGCCCGCCACGTGCTCACGGCTGGCAGCCAGTAAATCAAAGAAGGTCGGGATTAACGAGGGCACCTCGTCGTGCATCAGCTGCTGGGCTTTGCCGTACAGCTGGCTGCGCAGCGTTTCGTCATTGGTTTCACGCGCCGCCATCACCGCACCGTCGAAAGCCGCATTGTTCCAGCGCGTTTCGTTCCACGCCGCTGTTGAGGTATAGAGCAGAGAAAACACCGCATCTGGCGTCGGCTGCATATTGTAAAAGCCGACGTAGAAATTGCCCTTCTTCCACACCTGATCGAGATAGGTGCTGTGCGCCATGGTCTGCACATTGATGCGGAAACCGCCCGGTTTCGCCATCTCCCGCAGGGCAATCCCCAGCTGGGTGCGGGTTGACGGCTTGTCTGAGGCAATAAGCGTTAAGTCCAGCCCATTCGGATAACCGGCCTCCGCCAGCAGCGCTTTGGCCTTGCTGTAGTCCAGCGCTTTTTGCGTCAGCTGCGCGTAATACGGATAAGCGGCGTTGATCGGCGTGTCGTTACCCGGCGATCCCAGCCCGTCTGCGACAAAATCCACCGATGCCTGGCGGTCCACGCATAACGCCAGCGCCTGGCGGACGCGCACATCATTAAACGGCTTTTGATCGCAGCCCATGTTAACGTTAAGAAACTGACCGGATGCCACGCGCAGCGGCAGCACGCCCGCCGATTTGGCTAAGCGGGCAAACTCGCTCGACTGCGCACTCAGCATCAGATCGGTATCGCCGGCAATCAGCGCGGAGCTTTCAGCGATAGCGTCGGGATACACCACCACTTCCACGCCATCCAGATACGGCCGCGTGGCGTCGTAATAGTGCGGGTTGCGTTTCACCACGATTTTGCGTTCCGGATCGTAAGACACCAGCTGGAACGGCCCGGCCCCCAGCGAGGCGCTACTCAGCTTGTCGTACTGCCCCTGCGCGATATGCGCCGGGATGATTTTGGCATCCGGATAGGCCAGCATCACCGGCAGATCGGCATAAGGCGCCTCGGTCTCAATCAGGATGGTGTTGTTGTCTTTAGCGCTTACCGTTTTAATCGGGCCGATGTTGTGCAGCGCCGGTGAGGCGTTTTTCGGGTCCAGCAGCGCCTGCAGGCTGGCGACCACATCCGCTGCGGTGAGCGGCGAACCGTCGCTGAAGCGCAGATCGGGCCGCAGCGTGAAGGTCCACTGGGTTAAGTCGTCGTTCGGCTGCCAGGACTGCGCCAGGTCGGCTTCCGCTTTCATCGCCTGCGTCAGGCGGGTTAAGCCGCTGTACAGCAGTTCCGCCACCAGATACTCCGGATTGACGCGCACCTGGTGTGGATTGAGTACGCTGACCGCCTGGTCAACACTGATGCGCAATACGCCACCTTTACGCGGCGTGCCGCCCGGGGTCGCGCTGGCAACGGCGGCAGCCGAGGCACTGAATGACCAGGGCAGCAGCGCCGCTCCGGTCAGGGCGGTTGAACTGGCGATAAACTGTCTGCGGTTTAACCCTTTCATGGCGCACATCTTCTGTTCCTCGTTGGTTTATTAATTACCCTGGGTTGGCTGAAAATCATTGGCGAGATACGCCAGAATCGACTGCGAAAGTGCAATAACATCTGCCATCGTGGTGTATTCATCGGCGGCATGAATGCGGTTATCGGGACGGGCAAGTCCGCCCAGCAGAATTTCCTGAATGCCGGCCTGCTGTACCCAGCCCATATCCGAGCTGGTGGCGGATCCCCAGGCTTTGAATTCTGCTGGCGGGAAGCCGAAGCCCTGGCTGAGCGCCGCCTGCCAGCGCGGCCAGTGCGGACCGGTGGGATCGGCGACTGGTGCCAGATGGCCAATCAGCTGCAGCGTGACGTCGCTGGCGGCGCTGCCCTGCATCGCCTTATCCACGCACTGCGTCAGCTCCTGCCACACGTCGGCAAAGGGCTCTTCCGGCGCATAACGGCGATTAACCAGCAGCTCGAAGCGTTCCGGAACGGTGGAGCCTTTACTGCCGCCGTGCGCGGCGGCCAGCGTGAGTAAAGCGGTGAGCGGCTGGCCCTGATAGTGCGGCGGCGCGGGCATAGCCGAAACCCGCTGTTCCACCTCGCCTTTCAGCTGATACAGCGCATTCATCAACGGAAGCGCAGCCTCAATGGCATTGATACCCTGCAGCGGATCGCCGGAGTGCGCCGAGCGGCCGCTGACGATAATTTTGATATCGATACTGCCAAAGCAACCGGCCCAGATACGCGGCACCGCGCCGCCGTTGAAGCTGAGCAGGTGACCGTGGAATAACTGCTGCTCCGCCAGATAACGAATACCGGGATAAAGGCCACCCTCTTCATCGGTACAGAGTAAAAACACCGGGTTATAGCGCAGGTGGAGCTGATAGCGCTGCGCGGCCCGCACCGCAGCCAGCGCGGCCACGATGGTGCCTTTCATATCCGCGGCGCCGCGTCCAAACAGCTTGTTTTCCGCCACGCTGAGCGCCAGCGGCGGAAAGCGCCAGCCATCGCCGGCCGGAACCGTATCGGTGTGAAAGTAGAGATTGCAGTTTTCAGCCGCACCGGCATCCAGCGCGGCCAGCAGATTCACCCGCTCGCCCTGCGCGCTGCCGTCCGGCGTCTGCCACAGCGCGTCGGGCACCGAAACGCGCTGCAAATCAAAATGCATCGGCTGCAGCATCGTGCTCAGCAGATCGGCGAATGCTGCGTAACCCAGTCCGGGCGGGAAGCAGGTATCCACCGCCAGCATGCGTTGCAGATCGTCAAGAATCTGCGCCTGATCGTCGGCGATATGGGTCAGAGCGCGCTGTAGTGATGAATTTTCCTGCATAAACTGTTCACTTATTGTATTTCTATATAGTTTATAGATAATGCAAATGAACAGCTGGGGTCAATCGGTAATCGGAAACATGCAAAAAAACTATGACGCGCACGACGTTCCTCAATTCAGTCGCCTGAACGAAGGCGAAGGCGCTCCGCTGTACGAAGTAGTGAAGCGCCATATCAGTGAATCCATCCTGCAGGGCGAACTGCCGGCGGGCACCATTCTGCCCAGCGAAAACAGTCTGGCGGCGAAGTTCGGTGTCTCGGTCGGTACGGTGCGCAAGGCGCTGGCGGCGCTCACGACGGAAGGGATGCTGATGCGCCGGCGCAAAACCGGCACGGTGGTGACCGGCTGGGCGCCGCTGCATAACCTCAGCCATTTCTTTCACTATTTTCGTCTGCATGACAAAGCGGGCGGTTTGCTGCAGTCGGAGACGCGACTGCTGGAGTATCAGCACAGCCGCGCCAGCGCCGACGAGGCCGATAAGCTGCAGATCGCGGCGGGTGACGCAGTGATCCGCCTGAAGCGCCTGCGCCGGGTGAAAGGGATTGCGGCCATGCATGAAACGCTGGTGTTGCCCGCCGCACGTCTGCCTGACTTTCCGCCGGCAGAACAGCTGCCGCAGTTGCTGTATCGCTACCTGTTTGAACATTATGACGTGCGCGTTGCGGCGGTGCGCGAGCAGATCAGCGCCACGCTCGCCACGGAAGAAGATGCCAGCCTGCTGGAACTTGCTCTGCCACACGCGGTGATGGTGATCGATGAGATCTCTTTTGATCAAAGCGCCACGCCGGTGATTCTTGCGCATCACCGTTTCAGCACTGAACACTTTATGTATGTCAATGAGATACGCTGATTACATGGATGTTTTACTGTAAGGTGTTAAGATGCGCATCGACGCGCACCTGATTAATTTGCACGAAAACGCAGCGAACGTTGTGAATAACAACCGCTGAGATGACCTCACTGAACAGGACATTTCCCATGGCAGCACGGCAGCACCATTACCAGATTCACCTTCGCTGGAGCGGCAATCGCGGCGATGGCACAGCTTCTTATACCGCTTACGATCGTGACAGCGAATTACAGGCACCCGGTAAACCGCCCATTTTGCTGAGTGCCGATCCGGCATTTCGTGGGGATAAAACGCGCTGGAATCCTGAGGAATTGCTGCTGGCGTCTGCGGCGGCCTGCCATAAGCTGTGGTATTTACACCTGTGCGCCGATGCCGGCATTGTGGTGGAGGAGTATGAAGATGCTGCCGAAGGGAACATGGTCGAGGGGGCGCGTGGCCGCTTTACCGATATCACGCTGAAGCCGCGCATCAAACTGCGCGACCCAGCGGATGCCGATCGCGCGCGGGCATTGCATCATCAGGCACACGAAGCCTGCTTCATCGCTAACTCGCTGAATTTTCCGGTAAACTGCGATCCTGAATTTTTCTGATTATGATGCGCGGGCCAGCGGCGTTTGCCACAGCCGCACGCCGTTGCGCCCGGCGCGCTTCACTTCATACAGCGCTTCATCCGCATGGCGCAGCCAGTCGCTTAACGATTCGGCGCTGACCGCAGGCGCAATACCGATACTGACCGAGCAGCGAAACTCTGCCGAGGCCGGCAAGCGCAGCTGGGCAATCTTCTCTTTTAGCCTTTCGGCCAGTTCCACCACCGACTCATCGCTGGCCTGATGCACGATGACACCCAGCTCATCGCCGCCAAAGCGCGCCGGAATGTCCTGCAGCCCGACATAGTTGCGCAGCAGCGCCGAGATCTCGGCCAGCAGAAAATCGCCCGCCTCATGGCCCCAGCTATCATTGACCACTTTGAAGTGATCGACATCCAGCAACAGCAGATAGCCGCTGCTATCGCCGCGCCGCGTGCTGAGAAACTCACTCTCCAGCCGCCGCTCAAACAGGCGCCGGTTAGGGATTTTCAGGCCGGGATCCATCAGTGCGATGCGCTCCAGTTCACGGTTGCGGGTGCGTAAATGCCAGGTGAGATTGTAGGAAGCCACGCTGAGTACCAGCATGTAACAGGTGGCCAGCGGCAACGTTAGCCAGACGGTTTGCGTGCTGAACGCCAGATGTACGCTGGTGCCATCCAGCAGCCACACCATAATAAACCCGCACAAAAATGCCTGTATGGCGGCAATCAGCTGCGCGCCGCCGCCAGCGGCATAGCGATCCGATGCCAGCACCGCCATGATGACAAAAGAGGGCATCGGGCTTAACGCCATCAGCGCCACCCAGATTCCGCCAAAGGCGGCATCCAGCGTCAGATTCTGGCGTTCGGTACCGGTTGAGTCTTCGGCACGAAGCGCACGCTGATACGCCAGCCATGGCCAGAAAAAGGCGTTCACAAACAGCAGCGCGCTGAATGCCAGTCCGCGCTGCATTTCCAGTAACACCGAGAGAATCGGAAAGAAACAGAGGATCGTGCCGAGCTGACGCATGATGAACATACGACGAACGAAGCGTTTTGACCGACGCTTCAAATGGTTTTCATCAGGCGAGTAGTAATTCATTCACGGGAAAATTCAGGTCGACAAAATGGCAGTGTATCGGGAAAAAGTCGCCCTGCGGCGACTTTTTTTAAGAATTTTCGCCTTGCACATTGGCGACAAGCAAATAAGAAGCGCTTTGCCGCCAATAGCAGCAGCGGCCAGCGGGTAAAGTTCGCTGCCGCTGCGCGTGTTTCTTAGTTCACTGCGCCTTGCAAACGGAACTGGCTGACCAGCCGCTGCAGCATGAATGCCTGCTCTTCCAGCGCCTGTGCGGAATGGGATGACGCGCTGACCAGCGACGCATTTTGCTGGGTGGTACCGTCCAGCTCACCTACCGCGCGCGCGATTTGCTCAATGCCGCGGCTCTGCTCATCAGAAGCAGCCGCGATCTCCGCCATGATTTCATTTACGCGTGCGATGCTACTGACAATCTGCTCCATCGTTTCACCCGCGCGCGCTACCTGCTGATGGCCGTTACTGATACGCCCTACCGATTCGCCAATCAGTCGCTCAATATCTTTCGCCGCTCCGGCACTGCGCTGTGCCAGATTACGCACTTCGCTGGCGACCACGGCAAAGCCTCGCCCCTGCTCGCCGGCGCGGGCGGCTTCAACCGCCGCGTTGAGCGCCAGGATATTGGTCTGGAAGGCGATGCTGTTGATCACCGCAGTAATCTCGGCAATTTTCTTAGAACTATCAGAGATCTCGCCCATGGTGCTGACGACGTTGTGCACCGCGATACCGCCCTGACTGGCGTTATGCGTCGCTTCTGCCGCGATCTGGCTGGCGAGACGCGCATTGCTGGCATTATTTTTCACCGTGGCGGTCAACTGCTCCATGCTGGCGGCGGTTTCCACCACCGCAGCCGATTGCTGGGCGGTGCGCGACGACAACTCCAGATTGCCCTGATGTATGGTGCTGGCTGCCTGCGACACATTGCTGACGCTGTGCAGCACCTCGCCAATTATGCCGCGCAGCCGCGCATTCATGCGTCCCATGGCAGAGGTGAGCTGGCCGAGCTCGTCCTGGCGATTAGTGACAAACTGCGAGCTGAGGTCGCCGCTGGCAATGCGTTCCGCCAGCGCGAGGTTGTGGAACACCGGGCGCGTAATCTGCCGGATAATGGTCCAGGCCACCAGCACGCCCAGCACTATCGCCAGGCTGCCAATCAGCAGCGATAGCGCCGCTGACCCGTTAGCCAGTTCGTCGTTACGCGCCTTAACCAGGGCGATGATCTGTTTGATCGCCGCGCTGCTGTTATCGCCCGCCACTTTGACCGTGTTTTCCGCGCCGCGCAGCTGGCCGTAAACCGCTGCCGCCTGCAGGCTCAGATCTTTAAAACGTTCGGTATCCTGCCATAGCGCGTTAAATCCGCCCTGCTGCTCCGCCGGTAGCTGAGTCAGTAGCGTGTTCATGTCCTGCCCGGCGCGCTGAAAATCATGTTCCAGTTTATTGCGCAGTGCCTCGCTGACGTTGAAGCGCAGCGCCCAGGCCTCTTCGCGCACATTACTGATAGCAAACAGCAGCTGATAAATCTGGTTGGTGACTTCGGGTGAGCTGACGGGGGTCCGGATTAGCCCGGTATAGCGCGACGTCATGTCCTGCTGGCTCAGCGCATCCAGCTGGCTGCGCAGATCGTTGAGCTGTCGGGTTGTCTGTGTCATGGCGGTGATGCTGTGCTGGAAACGGGCAAGATGGCTGGCGACATCGTTGAGCAACCCTCTGGCGTCCGCCGTCCACGGCAACTGCTGGGCCTGCTGCGTCAGTTGCTGAGCGTGCGTGACGTAATCCGTCATGGTGTCGCCCGCTTTGTCCTCGCCATACAGATATTTAAGACGATTGATTTTGGCCTGAAAGACTTCAATGTTGATGTCATAAATCAGATTGGTTTTCTGATAGATGTCGTGAATCTGATTGAATCGTTGCACGCTGAGCGTTGTGGCCAGCGCCACCAGCAGCAGGACGATGCCGAAGCCCGCCGCCAGTTTGCGCGTGATGCGCACATTCCGTAATCGGGAGACCAGTCCCATGTCTCGCTCCTGTCATTGTTGTTTTTGTTGAGTTTGCAGAAGGGGTTATCGGACCGTACCGGGAATTGTTTACTGTTGCGGGACGAAAATGTGCTGTGTCATTAAAGCGGTACAGACAGAGAAGCCTATTCATAGCAAAGCCGGCGATTTCAGCCTGAAATCGCCGGCCATGGCTGGGCAATTACCAGCGAGTTGCCAGCATATCAATGACGAAACGGTACTTCACCTCGCCCTTCAACATACGCGCGAAGGCCGTTTCGATCTCTTCACCGGCGATCAGCTCAATATCTGCCGTGATGTTATGCTCGCCGCAGAAATCCAGCATCTCCTGGGTCTCTTTGATGCTACCGATGGATGAACCGCTGATGCTCAGACGGCGAAACACCAGCGGCGTGACGTTCGGCGACTGATGCGGTTGGTCAGGAATGCCGACCAGCACCAGACGGCCATTGGTCTTCAGCGTCGCGAGGTAAGGATCGAGATCGTGCGGTGCCGCCACGCAGTCAATGATGAAATCAAGCGAGGTCTGGCATGCCGCCATCTGCGCGGCATCACGCGACACCACCACGCGCGTCGCACCAAGACGACGTGCGTCAGCGCCTTTTTCCGGCGAGGTAGTAAACAGGGTAACCTCAGCGCCCAGCGCGCTGGCCAGTTTTACCGCCATATGGCCCAAACCACCCAGCCCCACCACCCCGACGTTATCGCCGGCTTTGACGCCAAAATGGCGCAGCGGTGACCACACCGTTACGCCCGCACACAGCAGCGGTGCCACGCCCGCCAGCGCCAGATTGTGCGGAATCGACACGACGAAATGCTGATCGACCACCACATTCTGCGCATAGCCGCCCCAGGTGCTGTCGCCGGTGTATTTATCGATGCCGTTGTAAGTGGCGGTGAAGCCCGCTTCGCAGTACTGCTCTTCCTGCTGCTGGCAGAAGTGGCAGGCACGGCAGGAATCCACCATCACGCCCACACCGACCACATCACCGGCTTTGAAGCGCGTAACCTGAGTTCCGGTCTCCAGCACGCGTCCAACGATCTCGTGGCCCGGCACCAGCGGATAACGACTGACCGCCCACTCATTGCGTGCCATGTGCAAATCGGAATGGCATACGCCGCAGTAAAGAATTTCAATTTTTACGTCCTGCTGCTGCAGCGGACGCAAAGTAATCTGGCCGGCAGCGAGCGGTTGCGCTGCATCCTGTGCCACCAGTGCGTTAATTTTCATGATGCCTTCCTCAAATTCTGATGTGGGCTGAATGAAGGCGGCAGACTATAATCAACGCGGTGCAGAATTGATAGTAGTCACCATTTGGTGACCATAAAGGAGAGTGCGATGCCAGCCTGGGTTGATGGCAAACTGGTTTTCTATGCGGATTCGCCACCGCGCCGTCTGATGGATCTGTTTTCGGTGAAATGGAGCACGATGGTGCTGCACGCGTTGTATCACTGGCCGGGACAGCGCGCCCGTACCGGTGAACTGCAGCGTAGCCTGCAGGGGATTTCGAAAAAAATGCTGTTTCAGACACTGAAAGAGCTGGAGCAGCGCGGCTTAATTGCACGTCAGGTCTACGAAGTGATTCCACCGAAAGTGGATTACCGGCTGACCGCGCTGGGGATGACCTTCGCCCGGCCAATTGAGCAGATGTATCAGTGGGGATTAGAAAACCAGGCGGCACTGGATGAGATGGAAGCTAACCTTCGCGCGGCAGGCGGCGCGCCGGCGGAAAACGCCCGCCCTGCAGCGTCATCCGCCAGTGAATAACCACGCGCGGGTCGCATACTGTTCGTCGCGGCGCGATTTATCCCACACTAAATAGCGCCGCGGTTCGTGGATCGATCCGGTGACCGTTAACCAAACGGCGTTTCGCGTGCCAGCAGACGGGCGATGACGTTGAGAGCGCCCTCGTCGTTATTACTTTCCGTCCGATAACGCGCGACGGCTGCCACCGGTGCAGCGGCGTTGGCCATGGCAAAGCTGTAACAGGCCTGGCGCAGCATTTCGATATCGTTGGCGCTGTCGCCAATCGCCAGCACTTCACAATCATCAATGCCCCACTTCTCCTGCAGCAGCGCGATGCCGTGCGCCTTATGACAGCCGGGAATGATTAAATCGACAAAGCCAAATCCGCTGGAGACCGGATGCATGATGTTTTCAATCGCGTTCAGTTCGCTGTGCAGACGTGCCAGCAGCGCCTCGACACCTTCGTGTGCCAGATTCAGCGAAAACTTGAAAATGGTATCGTCGATATCGTACAGGCTGTCGCGCTTCTCCAGCCGGCGATAGTGATTGGCCAGCATGGCGACCACCTCATCCGGCATTGTCTTGTGCACATAAGCGCCGTTGCGACCGCACACCACGGTGCTGATCTCCGGTTCTTTGGCGAGGATATCCAGCACCTGATGAACACGCTCCGGCGCCAGCTCGCCGCAGAAAATTTCTTCGTTGCTGTCGGACACCCAGGCACCGTTTTCAGCCACGAAGGCGATCTCATCTTTGATAGCGGGAAAATAGTGCTGCAACTGATAATACTGATTGCCGCTGGCGACCACGAAACGGATGCCTTTCTCCTTCAGCAGCGCGTACTGGCGCGCAAAACGCTGCGCGTTGTACTGCTTATTGTCATCGAGAAATGTCCCATCCATATCCACCGCAATCATTTTTACTGCCATCATGCTCTCCCGTCTCTGTGTGCCGTCAATCCATCCGGCTTTACCAAGGTTTTATCAAGCTTACTCGCGGTGTGGATTAATGAGAATGTGAATAATGAGTTTGTTAACCGCTTTCAGAGATTTCCAGCCCATTTTTTACTGCAATTCGGCCCCTTTTTCTCTGATCCAGGCACAGAACATGTCTGCCATATCGCGTGCGTAAGCCTTAATTTCTGCTGCGCTGCGCGGCGATTCGGAAAAATGCTTGCCGACGTCACCCAGCGTACTGTTGATTAAATCCGCCGCCCGCGCCACCTCAGCCGCGTCCCGCTGCGGCAGCAGCTGTTGCAGAAATTCGCACATCACATTCTCGCCATTGGCGCGCGCGGCCTGCACTTCCGGCGCATCCCGGTAAAGCGGCGCGGCATCATTCAGTGCGGTGCGCATCGCCGCCTCTTCACACTCCGAGTTGAGGAACGCCCAGGTCAGCTGATGCAAGCGCTGACGCGGCGTAGATGCGCTGTCGCGCAGAATCGAACCCAGCAGATCGCCGGTTCGCTGCCACTCTTCGCTCTGCAGACGGAAAAGGATAGCGGCCTTGTTGGGAAAATACTGGTACAGCGATCCAATACTGACGCCCGCCCGTTCGGCCACGCGGGCAGTGGTAAAGCGCGTGGCACCTTCCTGCTCCAGAACCTGAGTCGCCGCCTGCAAAATGGCTGCTACCAGCTCACTGGATCGCGCCTGCTGCGGCTTTTTTCTTTCAGAAATCTTAGCGTTACGTTGTGCGGCCATCGTCTGCTCCTGAACGCGAATAGTGAAATGCGAGTAATTCATCGTATTCTGTTCCTGACGCAAAATCCACTTTCTGATGCAGGAACCCCGATGATGAACACCCTGACTTCCGCGCCGCTGGCGCCGCTGCTTAACTATCTGTTTGAGCTGGCGGATAACATGGCGCATCCCACCAATGAAGCGTTTCGCGTGATGTCCGATGAGGAGCAAACACGTCTGCTACAGAGCAAAACCGATTACCGCGAACTTTACGGTCATTTAAAAGATGTGCCGCTGGCGGTTTCAAGGGAAACCGGCAAACTGCTGTATATGCTGGCGCGCAGCAGCCGGGCGCAGCATATCGTTGAGTTTGGTACTTCGTTTGGTCTCTCCACCCTGCACCTGGCGGCGGCGGTGCGCGATAACGGCGGCGGTCGCATCATCACCAGCGAGTTTGAACCGGGCAAAGTGGCGCTGGCGCGCAATCATTTTGCCGATGCTGGCGTCAGTGACCTGATTGAAATTCGCGTGGGCGATGCGCTGGACACGCTGAGTCAGGACCTGCCAGCCAGCGTTGATATGCTGGTGCTGGATGGCGCGAAGGCGATCTATCCGGAGATCTTGCAGCTGGTGCAGCCCTGGTTGCGTCCGGGTGCCCTGATTGTGGCCGATGATGCCGATTTCAGCCCGGAGTATCTGGAAATGGTCCATGGCAGCCGCCTCTATACCTCGCTGCCGTTTGCTGATGGCGTCGAAGTTTCAATGTGGCTGGGATCGCCACATCAAGGCGCTTAACAGCGTCACGTTTATGTTATATCGTTACAATCCCGTGCTCTGATTGAGGTTGCTGCGATGAAGGTTACCGTTCCACTGTTAGTGATTGCTTTTGCTTCGGCGAAAGCGGGAGCATTTCAGGCGAAAATCGATCCATTGAAGCTGGCGCTGAAACCGGCTAACGCACTTGCCAGCACCGATCAGGCGCAGCCGCTGGCGATTGCCGAAGCGCATGCGCGCCTGGCGGCGACGGTGAGCGGCTGTCAGTGTCCGTTCTGCACCCAGATGCGGCTGGTGAATACCGGGTTATGATGATAGGTTCGTCGCCGCACAGCCCGCTGCGCGGCGACGCATCAGTCAAACCATGGCTGGAACGGATCCGGCAACTGTGCCCAGCCGTCTGGCCCCAGCGCCATCTCCTCATCGGTCAGTAACGCATAGTGCAGCTGCTGACGCAGCACGGTTTCATCCATATCAATACCGATGATCACCAGCTCCTGCCGCGCATCTCCCGTGCCTTCATGCCAGTTTTCGCGGATGTAATGCAGCGTGTCTGCGTCCTGCGGCCAGCGATCTTCAGGCACGCAGGCCCACCACATCCCGGCCAGCCCCTGCCGCGTGACGCCGCCGGCCTGCGACCAGGATCCGGCGTGACGCGGGCGGGTTGCCAGCCAGAAATATCCTTTCGACCGCACCACGCCCTGCATGTGCTGCGTAATCACCTGATAAAAACGCTGCGGATGGAAGGGACGACGCGCGCGGAAAACAAAGCTGCGGATGCCGTACTCTTCAGTTTCAGGCGTGTGCTCGCCGCGCAACTCTTTCAGCCAGCCGGGGGCCTGTGCCGCAGCATCGAAGTCAAACAGGCCGGTATTAAGCACCTGATCAAGCGCCACCTGACCAAACTGCGCGCGAATAATCCGCGCACGGGGATTGAGTGAGTGCAGAATCGCGGTCAACCGTGCCTGCTCCGCCGCATCAATCAGGTCGGTTTTGTTGAGAATCAGCACATCGCAAAATTCAATCTGATCGATCAGCAAATCGACCACCGTGTGCTCATCCTCCTCGCCAAGCGATTCGCCGCGCGAGCGGACGCTTTCACTGGAATCATAGTCACGCAGGAAATTGTAGCCATCCACCACGGTCACCATCGTATCCAGCGCCGCGACGGCGGACAGGCTTTGCCCCTCTTCATCGGCAAACGTAAAGGTTTCCGCCACCGGCAGCGGCTCAGAGATGCCGGTCGATTCAATCACCAGATGATCAAAACGCCCCTCTTTTGCCAGCCGGTTGACCTCCAGCAGCAGATCTTCGCGCAGCGTGCAGCAGATGCAGCCGTTGCTCATTTCCACCAGCTTCTCGTCGGTACGTGACAACGCCGCCCCGCCCTCGCGCACCAGCGCGGCATCAATATTCACTTCCGACATATCGTTGACGATCACCGCCACGCGGCGGCCTTCGCGGTTGTTGAGAATATGGTTAAGCAAAGTGGTTTTTCCGGCGCCGAGAAAGCCAGAGAGTACGGTGACCGGCAGCCGCCTGAAGCCGCCGTTTGTGGATAAAGCTGACATAATCTCTCCTGAATAATGACATCACGCGCACCTGAAGGGGTGCTGATATTAATATGTTATAACATAACAATATGCAGTGTCATGATCGTCGTGCACTTTTTGTGGGGATTTTGCCTTTCAGGGAAAGCGAACAGCGGGCCGGGCGCCCGCTGCGGGCAATTACTGGTTGTCCGGATAGCTCAGTTCGATGGCATCGTCCGGCAGTTGAGTGAAGGTCTTCACGAGGGTATGGAAATCCGCCACCGGTTTGAGATCGGCAAACTGCTGCGGATAGAGATCCTTCGCGAGGATTTCCATGCCGATAATGTTGTACGGGTGATTGTAGAAGTGATGATACACCCCATACACGCGCCCCTGCTTCACCGGCGCGATTTGCGCCAGGCCGGTACGCTGCAATAACGTCTGGAACGTGGCACGTACTTCCTGCGGCTGCACGCCGTAACCAAACGGCAGCACGTTGCTGTTTGGCCGCTTTGAACCGGTCATGATGTAAACATCCGGTTTCATGGCGATGATTTTTTCCAGCGCGACAAAGCCGGCATTGCCTGGCAGCAGTGCCGAACCAATATTTTTGCCGCCGACCGCTTCTACCAGCCCACCCCAGCCATTATGGCTGTGGGTAAAGCAGCAGTTATCGCTGTTACCGGCAATGGGTTCGATAAATACCGTGGGTTTGTTTTTGACCTTCGCAACGGCTTGCGTGATGCGGTCGAAGCGCTGCTGGTAAAAATCGGTGTAGGCTTTGGCTTCGCTTTCGCGGTTCAGCACTTTGCCCAGCAGCGTGACGCTCGGGGCGGTGTTTTGTGCCGGATGCAGTTCATAATCGACGAACAGCACCGGGATGTGCAGGTTGTTCAGCGTGCTCAGCACGCCGGATTGTTCCAGCGCCGGCTTAGCGCGCAGCTGCGCAATCATCAGATCCGGTTTCTGCGCCAGCACGCTTTCCAGATTAACCTGGCCCTGATCGCTGAAACCCATATCGACAATTTTTGTCGCTTCAGGCCAGCGGCGCTTTAGCATATCCCAGGTTTGCGTATCCTGCTTTTTCGGCAGATTGTTCCAGGCCACGACACGTTTAAACGGATTGTCGCGATCGAGCAGCGCCAGCGTCAACACATCGCGGCCATCCTGCAGAATGATGTGCTGCGGTTCTTTGCTGATTGTTTGCGTGTGACCATCCATGTCGGTGACGGTGAGCGGATAGTCAGTCGCGCAGGCTGCGGTTGAGACCAGAATCCCCATTGCCAGTAACAGGCGCGTTTTCATGCCAAAACTCCGTGGTAAAAGAAATAGTTATTATTATCAATTACCTTAACACAACCTTAATCACGGCAAAATAAACCCGACGGCACGCGGTTGTAAGCGAATAATACGGCGCCGGGAGCCCGCCGCATTCCGCTGTGGCGAAGCAACGGCTCAGGTGAAATCAGACAATTTTTGCCCGGACGCGATCAGCTCCTGCAACAGCATCTGTCGGCGTTCCGCCGGGGTATCACGGCTGACCATAAAGCAGATCGCCGCAACCGCCTGGCCGCTGCGCGAGCGAATCGGTGCAGCCATACAGCAGGTAAAGCTTTCGGACAGACCTTCGGTCATGCAGTAGCCCAGCTGGCCGGCACGGTGAATCTCTTCAAGGAAGGTCTGCTTATCGAGAATCTGACCGCTGGCCAGCCGATAATCCTCCTCCGGAATCAGGTCGAGAATGGCGCTGTCCGACCAGTTACTCAGCAGCAAACGACCGGTCGCCGTCCAGGTGATTGGCACGCGCACACCGATATCAGAGGTGATCTTGAACGGATGGGCGTTGCTCTCCGACAGCACCACGGTGTATTTGTTACCTTCCAGCATACACAGCTGCACGGTTTCGCCATGACGCGCCACGATCTCAACCATAAGCTGATGTGCACGACGGATCAGATCATTGTGGGCCATGTAATCCGCACCGTAATAGTGCATTTCACGACCGAAAAACACGGCACCTTCCGCATCAAGCTCAACCAGACCCGCTTCACTCAGCAAACTGACCAGCTCATAAATACTGGAGCGCGGTGCACCGGTCGCTTCGATTAAATCCCGCATCGCCATAGGCTGACGCGCGATATGCAGCTGGCGAAAAATATCAATAACCCGGTCAACACCGCGTGCCCGGGACGTTTTTTCATCCGGCATACGCTCACTCCCCTGTCGTTATGGTGCTACTCATCTGCGTTTAAAAAGAGCTGCATGATACACCCGGCAAACGAAATTACCCATCCCCGCAATAATAAAAATCTTTCCGGCGAATTTATTTATCATGCGCTATTTTCGGGCCCCATTGTGGCGCATAAAAAGGATGGGACTCGCTGTTAAATTCGATAGCGGTCACATTTCCATTCAAAAAAAATCACGCACTGGATTTTATTTTGCGATCGCACCAGCACGGCAAAAAATTAATTGCCGATTGGCATATTGCAAAAAAGCAACAGCTGTGCAAATCTCGTCCTATCCGGTATTGCAGATAGCAGTCTGGTATATCAGACAGAAACGGTAGTGTGCAAAGGAGCAGAAAGACATGACGATCAAACGTTATGGCATTGAGGGCGGTACCGGTACCGGCGGGCAAAAATTGCCGTTCGCCCGCGCCGTTGAGGCCGATGGCTGGCTGTATATCTCAGGCCAGACGCCGATGCGCGACGGCGAAGTGGTAGAGGGCGGCATCATCGAACAGACACAGTTAGCGTTCGACAACTGCCTCACCATCATGCGCGAAGCGGGTTATCGCGTGGAGGATGTGGTCCATGTGACGGCGGTGTTGACCGACGCGCGTTATTTCAGTTCTTTCAACAAAGTATTCAGTGAGATATTCAGTGGTCATCCACCGGCGCGTATTTGTAGCGTGCAGGATTTAGTGGTCGACTGCAAAGTCGAAGTGGACATGAAATGTTTCCGCGCCGACCGTAAATAAGTAATACCGTTCAACCAGGCTGCGATGTTCATTTTCTTCGCCAACACCAGGCCAGCCTGATATTAATTAACGCATTTGCTTTTTCAAAAAAATAACCCGAAATACGCGGTGCGGCCGCTGCGCTGGCGATCGTCTATTAAACGGGTGATGCGGAATAACGCCGTCTCGTCAAACATTTAAAGAGAGCATAAAGATGAATGCAACATCGCTGAAATTAAGTGCCAAAACCGTGGCCGGTGCGCTGGTCTTGCTGGCGATAGCAGGCTGTACGCCGACTGAAGAGAAAAAAGAGGCTGGCGCTGCGCCACAGTCGGCGCTGCAAACCGTGCTGCAGCGCGGCACATTGCGCGTCGGTGACTGCCTGAGCTTCGCACCGTTCGGTTTTTATGACAAAGACGGCAATCCGGATGGTTACGACGTTGACCTGGCGAAAGCGCTGGCCAAAGAGATGGGCGTGAAGCTGGAAATGGTCAACACCACCAGCGCCAACCGCATCCCTAACCTGCAAACCAATAAAGTCGATGTGGTGTTTTGTAACTTCACCCGCAATCTGGAACGCGCCAAAGAGATTGGCTTCACCCATCCGTACGTAGTGGCCAGTGAGGCAATGCTGGTGCGCAAAAACAGCGGCATTCAGTCTGCGCATGACATGGCCGGCAAAACCATTGCCACGGTGAAAGGCTCGACCAATGGCGACGAAGTGCGCAACCTCGGCATCGACGTGAAAATTCAGGAGTACGACTCATCCCAGGCGGCGATTCTGGCCGTCAAACAGGGCCAGGCCGATGCGATGATCGAGGATAACAACTTCCTCGCTTACCAGGCGAAGCTCGATCCGTCACTGGCCGTGACCAACGAAGCGCTGGTACCACTGGAGTACAACGCCTTTGGGGTGAAACAGGGCGACCAGGTATGGACCAATTACCTCAACGAATTCCTGTTTGAAATCAACGCATCCGGTGAGAACGCCCAGCTGTATGAGAAATGGTTCGGCAGCAAACCGCGTTATCCGCTGAATCCGCAATACTGATTGTCCGCCCACGGCGCAGTCGCACAGGCTGCGCCGCCTGAAGGAGTCATACCATGAGTTATCAATGGCTAACCCTGTGGCGTTACGCCGACACCTTTCTGGAGGCCGCGTGGCTCACGCTGCAGGTTACCCTGCTGGCGTTCGCGCTGGCGGTGGCGCTCGGTCTGCTGGCCGCGCTGGCGAAATCTTCACCGCTGGCGCCGCTGCGCTGGATCAGCCACTGTTATGTTGAATTCATCCGCAATACGCCGGTGCTGCTGCAAATCTTTATCATCTTTTTTGGCCTGCCGTCGCTCGGTATCACCATGAGCGCCTTTACCGCCGGGGTGCTGGCACTGGGGATTAACGTTGGTGCCTATTTGTCAGAAACCTTTCGCGCCGGTATTCAGTCCGTGGCGAAGGGGCAGCTGGAAGCGGCATATATCCTCGGCATTCCGCGTCACCAGATTTTTCTCAGCGTGGTGCTGCCGCAGGCGGCTCGCGCCGTCTGGCCGGCGATCATCAATAACCTGATTCAGCTGCTGCTCGGTACGTCGCTACTCTCGGCAATCGCCCTTCCGGAGCTGACCGGTACCGCCACGGTAATTAACGCGCGCACCCTGCTTTATATCCAGACTTTCAGCGTCGTTGCCCTGGTGTATCTGGTGCTAAGCAACCTGTTTTCATGGCTTGGCACCGTGGCCGGACGCCGGCTGTTCCACCCGCCGCTGGTGACGCCGGTAAAAAAGTCCGGCTGGCGGTGGGCAAAAAAATGGCTGATTAATCCAGTGAAACGGGAGAATGCGTTATGAGCGAACTTATCATTAGCTCGCTGCCAATCCTGCTGAAAGGGCTGGTCATCACCTTACTGCTGTCCATCGCCGCTATCGCCGGCAGCACCCTGCTCGGTTTACTGGCCGCGGTGCTTCGCACCAGCCGTCTGCCGATCGCCAGAGAGATTGCCGTGCTGTACACCGAGCTGTTTCGCGGCACGCCGGTGCTGATCACCCTGATGTTCATTTACTTCGGTGTGGCCTATTTTGGTTATGAAATCAATCTGTTCGCCGCCGGCATTCTGGGCCTGAGCATTTATCAGGGCGCTTACATTGCTGAAGTGTTCCGGGCCGGCATTGAAGCCGTGCCGAAAGGGCAGTGGGAAGTGTCGTGGATCCTCGGATTATCAAAACGCCAGACGTTTCTCAGCGTAGTGCTGCCACAAACGCGCGGCATCGTACTGCCGCCGCTGGTGGGCCAGTATCTTTCGCTAATCAAAGATACGTCGATTGTCAGCATGATCGGCATGTCGGAGCTGATGCACCAGGGGCAGGCGATTGTCGATCGCATTGGCCAGCCGGTGGTGGTTTACGGCCTGGTCGCCCTGCTCTACTTCGCTGTCTGCTTTCCGCTTTCCCGTTGGGTTCAACATCATCAAACCAGGAGCCAGTTATCATGAGCAAATCCGCCATTACGCTGAGCCGTATTACCAAATCCTTTGGCGCAACTCAGGTACTGAAAGAGATCAGCCTGGACGTGTCGCCGGGCGAAGTGCTGGTGCTGATTGGCGCCTCCGGCTCGGGAAAAAGTACCGTGCTGCGCATTATGAGTGGTCTGGAAACCGCCGACGGCGGCGAAATCTGGGTCAATGAAGTACCGCTGCACGACCGTAAACGCAGCAGCGAAATTTGCGGCCACGTCGGCATGGTGTTTCAGCAGTTCAACCTGTTCCCGCATAAAACCGCACTCGGCAACGTGACGCTGGCGCTGATCAAAGCACAGAAGCTGTCCGAAGCGGAAGCGAACAAACGCGGCATGGCGGCGCTGACGCGCGTTGGCCTGGCGGAGCGCGCGCATCACTATCCGGCTCAGCTGTCCGGCGGGCAGCAACAGCGTGTGGCGATTGCCCGCGCGCTGGCGGTCGAGCCGAAAATCATGTTCTTCGATGAAGCCACCTCCGCGCTCGATCCCGAACTGGTTGGTGAAGTGATGGAAGTGATGCGCAGTCTGGCACGGGAAGGCATGACCATGGTGGTGGTGACGCATGAGATGGGCTTTGCGCGTAAAACCGCCGATCGCGTGGTGTTTATGGACCAGGGGGTGATCGCCGAACAGGGTTCGCCGGAGCAGATTTTTGTTAATCCGCAGAATCCGCGTACCCAGCAGTTTTTGTCGCGCGTGCTTGAACACTAACAGGAGGCAGGATGTCGATTCACTTCCCTTTGCAGGCCGACGGCGCGCTGGATGCGCTGCAGCCTGCGCCGCGGTTTAAATCAGTGGCCGGAACGGGCAATCAGCCGCTGGCTAACGGCACGCCGGTGTTTAACAGCCCTGAAGTTTTTTCACCGCTGATGCTGATGAAACAATCGGCGCTGGAGAATAACCTGCGGCAACTGGCAGCGTTCTGCCGGGAACACGGCGTGATGCTGGCCGCGCACGGCAAAACCTCGATGTCGCCGGCGATTCTGCGCCGTGCCGTCAGTGAAGGCGGCGCCTGGGGCCTGAGCGCAGCGACGCCGGCCCAGGTGCGCGCACTGCGCCAGTTTGGCATCCGCAACGTGTTTCTCGCCAATGAACTGGTGGATCCCGCCGGGATCCGCTGGATTGGCCAGTGGCAACAGCAGCATCCCGACCACGGCTTTCTCTGTTATGTGGATTCGCTGCAGGGCGTAAAACTGCTTGAGCAGCATCTCGGCGGCGCGCAGATCGCCGTACTGCTGGAGATGTCGGTCAGCGGCGGCCGCACCGGCTGTCGCTCGCCGCAGGCTGCGCTGGAAATCGCCCATGCAATCCATGACAGCCGCTCGCTGCAGCTGGTGGGGGTGGCCGGATATGAAGGTGCGCTGGGTGCCGGACGCGATGCCGCAGGCGTGCAGCGCGTGAAAGATTACTGCGAGATGATGATCGCGACCGCCGCGCTGCTGGCTGAACACCAGCTGTTTGCCAGCGGAGAAATTATTCTCAGCGCCGGCGGTGGCGCGTGGTTCGATGTGGTCGCGGCCTGCTTCAGCGCGGCACAGTTGCCGCTGCCGGTCACGCCGCTGATTCGATCCGGTGCGTACATGGCACACGACAGCGGCTTGTATGCACGCATTGCCCCCTTTGCGCAGCCGGGTGCAACGCACCATTTCAGCGCCGCACTGGAGATCTGGGGCCGCGTGTTATCGCGTCCGGAGCCGGGGCTGGCCTTTGTCGATTTCGGCCGGCGCGATGTGCCGTTCGATCAGGATCTGCCCAATCCGCTGTGGATTCGCCAGGCGGACGGCAGCGCACCGCGCGCGGCCACGCATTTGCGCATCACCGACGTCAACGATCAGCACGCTTATTTGCAGTTACCGGCGGACGATCCGCTGCAACCGGGCGACTGGATTGGCTGCGGCATTTCCCATCCCTGTACCGCATTTGACAAGTGGCGTTATCTACCGTTGGTGGATGATGACTATTGCGTCACCGATTCACTGGAAACAGCGTTCTGACGCTTTTTCAGCCACAAAAAAGGCTGCCAGTGCTGGCAGCCAGTTCTGGCACATCCCTGTGCGACCATGCGGGTCGGCGTTGTGCCTTCAATGAACACATAATAACACAGCTTATAATTAGCAGGCTAGTTATTTGTTGCCAGCGCCAGCTTCACCGCGTCCTGCGCATGGATTAATGTGGTATCGAACAGCGGCACCGCCGCATCCTCCGCTTTAACCAGCAGCGTGATTTCGGTACAGCCAAGGATAATGGCTTCAGCCCCTTGTGCCACCAGCTGAGCAATAATGTCACGGTACTGCGCGCGTGATTCTTCACGGATCACGCCGAGGCACAGCTCCTGATAAATAATGTCGTGCACCGTTTTACGTCCGGTAGCGTCCGGTACCAGCACCTCGATGTCATATTGCTGCTCAAGGCGGCCTTTATAGAATTCCTGCTCCATGGTGAACGCGGTCGCCAGCAGACCGACGCGTTTCACGCCGGCCTGACGAATGCGTTTTGCCGTGGCGTCAGCGATATGCAGCAGCGGAATGCGGGTGGCCGCGGTGATCTGATCGGCGACTTTGTGCATGGTGTTGGTGCACAGCACAATGAAATCCGCCCCGCCCTTCTCCAGGCTACGGCCGGCTTCGGCCAGGATTTCACCGGCCTGCTGCCATTCACCGGCGACCTGCAATTTCTCAATCTGCTGAAAATCGACGCTGTACATCAGGCTGCGCGCCGAGTGCAATCCGCCCAGCTGCTGCTTTACCTGTTCATTGATGATGCGGTAATAGAGCGCGGTGGATTCCCAGCTCATGCCGCCAATCAGGCCAATCATTTTCATCAGTTACCGTTCCCCACGGAAATTAGCTCGTCTGGCACTGTACGGTATTCAATGAAGGCATGAAAGCGTCGCGGCGCTGAACCGCATCGCAGGCACAAAAAAGCCCGGGATAACCCGGGCTAAGCACGTTAACGGAGAAAGGGATTGTTATTATTTGTACAGCTCAGCAGTCATGTCCACGCCGTTGTCTGCGCGGGCGCTGGTGATTTTGTAGCTGTCTGCACCACTCGCTTTAGCCTGAGCGGCAACCTGGGCTTCAGCGCTATCCAGGGTGCTGCCGTGAACGGAGAAGCTTTCAGCGGCGAAGCTACCGAAAGAGATCATAGAAAGAGCAGCAACAGCAGCGATGGTCAGAGTTTTTACGTTTTTCATGGTCATATTCCTTCAATGTTTGGGTCAGAGCTGAATGCTCTGCATAGGAGTTATAGTAACCATTGTTATTATTACCGACCTAACAAAAAGTGCGATCTTAATCACGCTATGTGCGGTTTTGCTCTGCCAGCGGCTGCGGCCAGCGCGCGCCAGGAAAGAGCGACAAACGGATATTGAACAGATGAAACAGCGGCGCAAACAGCGCATTTTCCTGCTGCGCCGCCGCCTCCAGCCGTAGCAGCAACACATCAAGCTCATGCAGCAGCGCCGGCGATGGCGTGCTGTCCAGCGTTTTCAGCCGCTGCTTAAGAAACTGACTCAGCTCGTGAAACATGGCCGCGCTTTCTATCTGGTTCGCCAGCAGCAGGTGCCGATGACGGGTGTAATAGTCATAGCAGTTAGCACCGAGCCAGGCTTCCGCAATCAGGTTACCGCCCGCCACCAGTTCCGGTGCCGGATCGACACGTTTACGCGGCAGAATCACGTTTACCCTGTCCAGCGTGCGTGCGACAAATTGCTGCCGCGCCGTCAGCGTGGCGGTGTTCATGCGCAGCGCGGTAATAAACTGCAGCAGATCGCGAATGCCTTTGCGCAGCGCACGCGTGGCCGTCCACGCCGGGCGTTTGTTGCGAATCAGCAGCGTCAGCACCAGCGCAACGGCAATGCCCACCAGCGTGGAGATCATGGCATTCACTATGAGCTGCAAATCGGGTTTGAAATGGTGGCTCATGCCAATCAAACCGGGGATCTGCGTGGCGACGATGAGACCGATCAGGTTGGTTGACGGATTGGCGATCACCAGCCCTAAAGCAAACAATCCCGGCGCGAGGCAAATCACCAGTGCTTCAAACGTCACCGCCTGCGGAATCAGCAGCGTGACGTAAATCAGGCTGATCGCCATGGAGATCAGTACGCCCTTCAGAAACAACTTCATCGGCGCGATGGGGCTATCCAGCCCGGCGAAGAACGAACACAGCACCGCCGCCATCATCGGCGCGGTTGAACCATCACGCCAGCCGCTGCCGATCCAGAACAGGCAGGTGGCAAAAGTGGCGATGAAGGCAGTAAAGCACGACAGCAGCAGCAGACCTTTATCGACATGCTTGTGCGCGCGTGAGGCCTTGCCCGGTTTCACCGCTGGCGTCCAGTCACTGACGCGCTCGCTGACGCTGTGGTAAGCATCGGCAATACGGACAAAATTGAGTAACCGTTCCAGCAGGCCGATGAGCAAAATGCACTCTTCACTGTTAAGCCGCCCTGCGCGCCAGGCCTGCTGCAGCTGCTCCTGAGCGTCGGTGAGGCGATCGCGCACCGGCTGCTGCGCGTCGCCGTTCAGCCATTGTAAAAATTGCTGAAAGGCCGTCGCGACATAATCGGGAAAGCGGATCTGCTGCTGTGCCAGCAGATTCAGACGCGATTCAATGGCGGTGAGCGTCGGGATCAGGTACGACAGATGCTGATACTGCACGCTGACCAGCCGCACCAGCCGCCGCGCGGCATCCCCTTCATAGACGCAGTGAGTGATCAGCGTTTCGACGTTAAGTGGATAGTTGGCCATCTGCACCAGAATATCCTCGCGCTCCAGTGATTTTGCCGCGGGCATCGCCGTCATCAGCTCGCTACACAATTTACGCGCGTTCCGATACCACAGCCCGACGCTCTGTTCGAGCAGGTGGCGCATCGAAACCGGGAAGATCAGTCGATGCACCAGGCTGCTGCAGACAATCGCCACAGTGATTTCCTCAATGCGGGAAATCACCGTATAGGTAATGGCGCCGGGCGAGGTCACATCGGGAAAGCCCATAATGGCGGCGCTGTAGCCGGCCAGCATAAAGACGTAACTTTTTGGCGTTCGGTCGTGCAGCGAGAGATACAGGCAGACGGCAACCCAGAGTGAAATACACAGGCTGAACAGCATCGGCGACTGGACCGTAGCCGGATAGATCAACAGAGTAAACAGCCCGCCCAGCACGGTGCCAAAAAAGCGAAACACCGATTTGGACACCGTCGAAGCGGAATAAAGCTGCGAGGCAACATACACGGTGGTCAGTGACCAGGCGGGTTTGTCCAGGTTGAGTTCCAGCGCAAGATAAAATGCCAGAAAGGCGGCCAGACAGGTTTTGGCAGAGAACAGCACGGCGCTTCGGGAAAACCACTTCATAGAACGGGAGCAACCTATAGCAGGCAACGTTATCTCTTATCCTGACAGAAGCCTGCGGCGATGACATTTTGATTTGTTATACAAATTATTACCGTGCTAATTATCCGGTTCTCTATGCAACTTGCCCATTACAGTGAATGCTGATGCAGGCTGGAATTAGAGTTATAAGCGATATTAAAAAGTTATTTATTGGTTATATAACAACTTTGCCAGGATGGAGGAAAAACCACGAGAGACGCCCCATGAAAGCACAACGTTTTGCCCTGAGCGCACTGGCACTCAGCTTCGGCCTGCTCGCCACGCACGCCTTTGCCGCCAACCCGGAAACCGTCACCATCGGCTATCAGAAAGCCAACATTTTTGCGCTGCTGAAATATCGCGGCACGCTGGATGAGACCTTCAAAAAAGAGGGTATTGCGGTGCGCTGGGTGGAATTCCCCGCCGGCCCGCAAATGCTGGAGGGGCTCAACGTGGGCAGTATCGATCTGGCCGCCACCGGCGATGCGCCACCCGCTTTCGCGCAGGCGGCAAAAGCCGATCTGATTTATCTCGGACATTCACCCGCCAACCCTAAAACCGAAGCCATTGTGGTGCCGAAAGACTCACCCATCAAAAGCGTGGCCGATCTCAAAGGCAAACGCGTTGGCCTGAACAAGGGTTCAGACGTCAATTATCTTTTGGTGAAAGCGCTGGAAGATGCCGGGCTGAACTATAAAGATGTCACGCCGGTTTACCTGCCGCCGGCCGATGCGCGCGCCGCCTTCCAGAAAGGCGTAATTGATGCCTGGGTGATCTGGGATCCCTACCTGGCTGAGGTCGAAGCCAACGCCGGCGCGCGTGAAGTGCGCAACGCCGAAGGTCTGGTGACGCACTACACCTTCTATCTTGCCAGCCGCCCGTTTGCCGAAAACCACCCGCAAACGGCTAAGCAGGTGGTTGACGAGTTGAGCAAGCTGAGCGACTGGGCCAATCAGCATCAGGATGAAGCCGCCGCGATTCTGGCGAAATCCACCGGTCTGGATAAATCCATCTGGCAGACCACGCTGCAACGCCTGCCTTATGGCGCGTCACGCATGTCACCGCAGGTGTTTGCGGAACAGCAGGCGCTGGCGGATACCTTCACCCGCGTCGGCCTGCTGCCGGTGAAGGTTGATGTGCGCAGCGCGACCTGGTCGCTGGATAAGAAATAACCCCCTCTAAGTTCCGGCGATTAAGCGCCTGGCCTGAAGCGGAGTAAGCCTGTTTTCCACTGACGGACGGTAAGTTACTGCATCCTGCGGGAAAACTTATGGCCCTCCGCTTAACCTTTCACAATGAAGGCATGCCGGCTCACCTGATCACATCGACCGGTACCTGACGTTAATTCAGCTGATTTTCAGCTTAAACAGCCGATTCATTGCCACCCGGCCTGAATCGGTTACGTTGACTTCACGGTATCCCTGTATACGCCTTACCCATTCTTTTTGCAGGAAAAGCGTAAACAGGGCTGAGCCCGCATCACCGCCGAGGTGGAAACGCCTTTCACTCCAGTCCAGACAGGGGCAACAGGGCTTGCGCCGTGTGCGGGAATTCAGCATAACGCCCATGTTCTCAAAATGGATTTTGCCGGCTGATGTCAGTCCCGTTCCCGCTGCTTCCAGCCAATTTTCTCTGAGCATAAAGTCATAAATATTGACAGCAAGCTCGCCGGCCAGATGGTCATAGCAGGTGCGTGCGTAACGCAGATGAACCGGCGTACTGGAAACGGGGGCCTTAGTTGTCCACATGGAAACCCCCATCAGGTTTTCGAGCAATCCGGCGATATGATGACCGGCCAGACTGTAATAGCGATGACGCCCCTGCATCAGGCAAATGACCAGACCGCTGCTAAGGAGTCGGTTCAGATGCCCGCTGGTTGTCGACGCTGCTATGCCAGCCACTACGCTAAGTTCGGTCGCTGTCCATGCGCGCCCATCCATCAGAGCGCAAAGAATACTCACCCTTGACGGGTCCGCCAGCGCAGACGCCACCTTTGCCATCGATGTTTCAGGCACATTATCCGGCTCACTTGCGCGCGTTGTATTAAGGAGGTTCATTCAGAAGGTATTGCCCATTTTTGGGTTACTTCACCTGCCCTGACATCATCATCCGTGATAAGAATGAGCCGGTTACTGTGGTCGCTGTACTGTACCAGAATATTGATGCCGTTCCGGGCAAGAGTATCAGCTATTTCGCCCAGCTCGCCGGGACGTTCCTGCGCTAATTTTCTGACAAGAGGACGACATACGTTGCAGACGTCAAAACCGGTTTCAGTTAATACCGTGCGCGCTTTATAACCGTCTTCAACCAGAAAGTGTGCATGTCCGCCTTCAGGCGTTGTAAATACGCCACCCCCTTCAAGACCCACACCGCTTTTCCCCAATACACTCCCCAGTAAACCCAGTGAGCCCGGGCTATTTTTGAGAATAACGTGAATGTCATGCATGCGGATTGGTTCCCTTATCAGAAGAGTAATCACGGAATACGCTGGCTACCCGTATTCTGTAGAATGAAAAAATCGACTGCCTGCCTTCTTGCTGCGCGGCCTGATGCATCACATTGCGTTTCCACCCGGCGACAGCATCCTCATCTTCCCACCAGGACAAAGAGAGGATCTTGCCGGGCGTGGTCAGGCTCTGGAAGCGTTCTATGGAAATAAATCCGGGCGTGTCGGATAAGAGAGGCTTCAGCTCAGAAGCTAGTTGAAGATATCGCTCCTGAGCTGCTGGCAGGGCTTCTGCCTCAAAAAGTACTGCAATCATGGTCCGCTCCTTCGTTAATTTTCAGACAGCTTAATGAAGACGAAGCCATATTGCTTCGGCCGGTACCGAAGTGTGTGTGTCAGCGAAGCCACCGGCATGGATAAGCGATAATCAGCATGCTCAGGAGTTAAACGGCGGGAACGTGGAACCACTGGCTATGGCCGCTTCTGATACGAAGCGGATTCATATACACTTCGATATCTGGTACAAGCGAAAAAAGACATTACGAGCAGCTTTGGACTCAAACCCTGATGACTTTATAAAAATGGCATCAATACTAAAATTTATGCTTATCCTGGAATGGAGTTATACCTCTGAACATAAATATAAGAACTGCCCAGGCAGCTGATATCGATGGCATGTTTCATGTCAGAATCTCAGTTATCGAGAATCATTTGAGTCGTGAGGAAATGCGGCGAATCGGGATTACCGAAAACGTAGTAGCTGATTTGATTGAAAAGAGTCGCTGTGCATGGGTTGCGACTGATGACGAGAAAATTATTGGTTTCTCTATGATTTTACCTGATGAAGGCTGCCTTTTTGCTGCCTTTGTTCTCCCGGAGTACGAAGGCAGGGGTATAGGCCGCAGGCTTGTTGAACTCGCGGAGAATGAATTATTCAGGCATCATGAGATTGCCTGGCTTGAAACTGACAAACAAAGTCGTGCAGCAAAATTTTATATACAGCTCGGCTGGGGCAATAAAATTGACATCAATGACACTGATATCAGATTAGAGAAACATCGCTGAGTGAAATCCACAGCAATATTCATTGATGTCGGCTCCTGGCACAGAGCGCACCGTCTGGTCGGTCAGAAACTATTTTGCCCGGGCAATGCTGACATATAGGCATCACCCCAAAGCCGGCATTCCAGGCTGGACTTGTCTACTTCAAGGCAGAGATCGACATCCCCGGCGAATCCACGTTGCATCAGCTCTATTGCAGACGAACACTCCCGTAAAAGCACCAGGTTTTGCTTCTGGTAATGCTGCCAGACAGCCACCGCAGCCTCTGCTTCTGGTGAGCAATTTTGACGCCCCATTGCAGCAATAATTCCGCCAGCAGCCACATAATCCTCAATACTGGGTCGAAGGCTACCATCGGGCCAGCGTTCTCCACAGGGAATTACCAGAACACGGCTGAAGGAACGGCAGGCATTCGCGGTCGCAGATATGTTTCTGAAACAGCCGCTCAACACTGCTATTCCTGCATCCCTTGCTTTGAATGAAACAGCTGAACCGTTAGGCGATGGGAGGACCAGTTTTTCACCCTCGCTTATGTTTCTTAGCGAAGCCGGCGATAGGCTGTAACCTTCACCGCTGAATCGCCTGTCCGGACTCGCTGTGCTGGCTCCCATTTTCAAACCATATTCAATAGCAGAAGCATCTTTCCAGGGGTACGGATAGACACAGGCACCATTATTGACAGCCATACTGACGCAAGTTGAGAACGACATAACGTCAACAATGACAACGCAGTCGACCTCCCCGGCAAGATGCTCTACCGCAGGCAGGCCCCACTCAAGACGAACCGCAAATTTTTCCTGACTGAACCATTGCACGAGGCTTTCTCCGTTATTCCCACGCCCTGTTTTGCATCACCACCCGGTACCCGTCGGGATCAACGAAGGTCTTCCCATTCACATCCCAGTAAGGATTAAAAGAATCCGTCCGTTTAAAACCCGCTTCAATCATGTTTTCGCATGCCAGCTTCCATGCATTTTCATCCGGATGATAGAGGACGAGGAGATCGTCTTCGGTTGGCGAGGGCTTAACGGGATGTCCCGGGCAGCAGGTGAATTCGAGGTGCCAGTCGAGGTCTGTTCGCCCCAGCATCACGCCATTGAAACCGTCGTGATCGTGGAATTCGGCAATTTTTTGCAGACCCAGTCCCTGACTAAACATCAGAACCGATCGTTCAAGCTGGGAGACGGGTCTGGCAATGCGCATGTGCGTAAACATCTGGCTTGACTCCTGAAAACGTTTTTCTGGGTGTTGTTAACCAGGTAGAGTTTACACATGATCGGGCTGGTCATTTGTCGATGAGAGCCTGCGCAACCTGCCCTGCCCGCGTTGTGCACGTCATGCTACTGCACCGCGGCGGTATAACCCGAATGGCAGCAACGGTTATTCAGGTTTCCCGATCGGGGCGCTGCGCAGCGGGCGACAAATCACGGTCATGGCAACGGCGCTGCACAGGGGAAACAGCGCCAGCAGCAGCCAGGGATAAATAGCCTGCGTTGAAGGAACAAGCGCGTTGTCCAGCAGCGGTCCAGACATTAAATTTCCGGCCAGCACCGCGAAGCCGCCGGCGGTGGCCAGGGCGCCGTAATGTGCACCCAGCGTCGCGGGGTCGGCAAACCGGGGAATCAAATCCTTGGCCGACGGCACCAGCAGCATCTGGCCGAATGTCAGAAACGTCACCAGACACACCGCAGGGATCAACCGCAGCCAGCCGTCAGACGGCGTGGTTGACGCGAACAGGGCCACGCTGGCAAACGCGGCGGAGAGCAGCAAAAAACCCACCGGTAAAACTTTTACCGTCCCCACGCGTCGTGCAAAGCGCGCCAGCGGCAGCTGAAAAGCGATGATCAACACCGAGGCCAGCATAAAGAGCGGGCCGAGATCTTTCTCGCTGCCGCCTGCTCGCCGAATCTCCACTGGCAACGCCAGATACAGCTGGTTGTAGCTCAAAAGCCACGAGCTGTAAGCCACGATGAAAGCGACAAAACGCGGCTGGCGGAAGGTCATCCACCAGGGGACAATTTTCAGCGCCTGTTTGCTGTTACCTGTAGCAGGGAGAAAAAAGTACAACACAATCAGCGCGATGACAAAGACCGCGGCCCCTGCCAGCGCCACCTGGCGGAAACCGAATCCGGTCAGCAGTGCGCCAGCCACCGGGCCCAGTACGGCACCGAGTTCGCCGCACACCGCAAACAGCGCAAACCACTCCGCGCGGCCGCGCTTGCCTTGCGCCTCGCTTTGCGTTCCCGCTTTGGCCAGCAGCGCTTCAATTGACGGGGAAAACAGCGCACCGCCGATGCCCGTCAGACATGCACCCAGAATGATCGGCCACAGCGATTGCCCCAGCGCCAGCAACAGATAACCCGCAATCCGGACCAGACAGCCACACAGGATAATGATCTTAGCGCCGTAACGGTCAGAGAGCGCACCGCCCAGCAGAAACATCCCCTGCTGGGAGAACGTGCGTAATCCCAGAATCAGCCCGATAACGCCGCCGGAGAGCAACATATCATCGCGTAAGAATATCGCCAGAAAGGGAACGACCGCGTAAAAGCCAATGTTGAAAACAAACTGGCTGCCCAGCAAAACGCCCGGGCGCAGGGTAGAGACAGGACGCAGCGAAAACGGAAGCATGCTACCTGACCCTAAAGAATGAAATGAATGTGCTTCTTGCCATGAAAGCGGGAGATCTCAATTTTGGTTTTCACCCGGAATACCTGCCAAAGCAGCGCCTCGGTCAGGATATCCTGCGGCGTGCCGGTTGCGATGATTTGACCGTTCTGCATCACGATCAGCGAATCACAGAACATCGATGCGTGGTTGAGATCGTGGATGGCGACAATGCTGGTAACCGGTAACTCGCTGATCAGCTGCATTAATTGCATCTGGTGATGGATATCCAGATGGTTGGTCGGTTCGTCCAGCAGAATTTCGCTCGGCGTTTGCGCCAGTGCGCGGGCAATATGCACACGCTGACGTTCGCCACCGGAGAGACTCAGCCATCCCTGCTCACTTTTCTCCAGCATGTCCACGCGCTGCAGAGCGGCCGTCACGGTTTCGTCATCGTGCGCGCTCCAGTTGGAAAACGGAGAATGATGCGGAATGCGCCCCAGTTTCACTACATCGCGCACACGCATATTGGCGTCAGTCATGCCGTGCTGCTCGACGAATGCTACCCGACGACCAATCTGTTTGCGGGCAATGCGGGCGATATTTTGCCCGTCCAGCGTCACACAGCCGGCATCCGGGCGCCGCAGGCCGGCGAGGATGCGCAGGAGGGAAGATTTGCCGCAGCCGTTTGGACCAATCAGCCCGACAGTTTCACCACGGGAAATGTGCAGCGATACGTTATCGACGATGACCTTTTTTCCGACCTTCCAGCTAATGTTGTCAGCGGAGATACTCATTATTTATTCCCCGAACGCCAGATAATCACCGCAAAGAACGGTACGCCAACCAGCGCGGTCACAACGCCCACCGGCAGGCTTTGCGGGGCAATCAGCAGGCGCGACGCGATATCTGCCAGCACCATCAGAATGGCACCGGCCAATGCGCTGGCAATCAGCAACGTGCGATGCAGCGGACCAAAGAAGAAACGCATGACATGCGGCACCACCAGGCCAATAAAACCAATCGAACCGGCCATGCTGACGATGGTGGCGGTGATAAGCGCGGTGGTGATAAAGAGCGCAAGGCGCACCTGAGGCACCGCAATACCCAGCGAGGCAGCCGCATCGTCACCAAAAGTGAACGCATCCAGCGCCCGGGAATAGTAGAGGCAAATGGCCAGTCCGAGGGTCACTACCACCAGCACCAGCTGGAGTTCCGGCCAGCGCACGCCACTGAAGCTGCCCAGCAACCAGAACATTACATCGCGCGCCTGCTGCGCACTGGCAGAGGTGCTGATGGTATAAGCGGTGATGGCATTAAACAGCTGGGAAGCCGCAACGCCAGCCAGGATGGTGCGTTCATTACCGCCACGTGCCCCTTTCGTCAGAAAAGCGACAAAGGCAAAGGCAGTGAAGGCGCCGGCGAAGGCTCCCGCCGACAGCGAGACGGCCCCGCTGCCGATGCCCAACACCACGACAGAAACCGCCCCAGTGGAGGCACCGGCAGAGACACCGAGCACATAAGGCTCAGCCAGCGCATTCTTCAGCAGGCTTTGCAAAACGGCACCGCAAATCGCCAATCCAGCGCCACAGCACGCCGCCACCAGCGCCCGGCTGAGGCGAAAGTCCCAGATCACACTTTCGTAGATGCGGCTCAGGGGAACGTGCGTGAGCCCCATTTTATTGCTGATGGCATAAAAGACGCTTTTTAGCGGGATCGACAGTTCTCCGACGCTGACACCGGTCGCAATCACCAGCAATAATAACGCGACGGCAGCCACCAGCGAGGCGGCCAGGAACAGCCCCTGTCGCGCCTGAACAACAGCGATGGTCATCAGTTCAGTTCCAGTTTTCTCAGCTGCTCACCCACCTGTTCGGCCCCGTAGATAGTGCGGATGGTCGGGTTCATGGCCTGGCCATCCATCACCACGATGTGGCCTTTTTTTACCGCATCCAGCTGGCTGACGGCAGGATCGCTTTTCAGGAATTTGATTTTCTCTTCGGCTTTATCCAGCGCCCAGCGATTGCGATCGAGACTGGAGACCACGATCACATCCGGATTGGCAGCGATGATGCTCTCCCAGCTGACCGTCGGCCATTCGGTCTCTGACGTGATGGCGTTGTGCCCGCCCAGCACGCTGGCGATGAATCCGGATGGACTGTTTTTACCGCCCACATAGGCATCCGCAGACGGTGACGAGCTTGAGAACCAGAACACAAACGAGAGATCTTTCTTGCTGCTACCAAACTCCTGACGCAGTGCCGCTTCACGTTTTTTGAAATCGGCAATCACCGCCTGGCCACGATCTTCCACGTTGAAAATTTTGGCGAAGTCCTGAATCTCCTGATACAGGTACGTCATATCCCACAGCTGCTGGCGACTGCCATACATATCCCCTGCGGCTTTTTTGGTGGCGCACATTCCTGGCGACACATAACTGTTCACGCCAAGGGTGATTAAATCTTCGCGTTTCGCTACCTTGCTTTCAGGTCCCAGCAGCAGCGGCGTCTGGGCAGGAACGAAGTCCGGATTTTGCGCCAGCACGGATTCAAGGGTGGGGATTTCTACCGTGAGCGTTTTGATTTTTGCGTTCTGTTCAGCCAGCTGCGGCAACACTTTGGTCGGCCAGAACGCGCTGGCGATCACCTTATCCTGCAGACCGAGCAGCAGCAAAATTTCAGCGGTATTTTGCCCCAGCGCCACCACGCGCTCAGGCGGCTTGGTGAAGGTCTCTTTATAACCGCAGTTTTCAATCGTGAGAGGATAGGTGGTGGCCAGCGCAGAGCTAACCGATGCAAACACCAAACATAACGTGCAGATGACCTTTTTCATTAACCCCTATCCCCATTGATATTATTGTCTGAACCCGGCGTGGATGTTTAATGCAAATGAAACTCATTAACGAAGCGGGCTTTTATACAATGGGCAATTTAAGGTGTCAACGGGAGATTGTTTCTCAGCGTTATCATCGTCCTGAAGGAGCAAAAGTGAAACAACAGGCGATGGGCAAAGGATGCCTCAGACCGGCGGGCACCCTTCCCTTTCAGGATAAAACATTCGATGCGCACAGCGTGGCAAGCCTGCATTCGCTTTGCGGCACCGGGTGAGCAGCGCCCAACGGTTCAGGCCTGACGCTGACTGCACTCCGCCATGTTCACCGGCTTGCTGCGCTTTTCTGACAGCTGCAGACTTATCACTGCCAGCAGAATAAACGCCACCGATAGCCCCATCAGCCCGTAAAATCCGGCCAGCGGATATATCCATGAGGCGACCGCAGAGCCAAAGCCGATACCGCCAAACATAAAGGCACTGGTCAGCGCCAGCGCAATGCCGCGATGGCGGACTGATGCCAGCTCGACGATCCGGCGCTGCTGGCTGGGCCAGAGCAGATCGGTGGCAAACGCCCAGACCACCAGTGCCGCCAGCA
>NZ_SDFT01000003.1:0-37005 GCF_004916815.1 Pantoea sp. R102 | reverse complement strand
CAGCTTTGTTCAGGTGCGCAGCATCGCCGGCATGGCGCAGCCGCTGGTGTCGCGCGGCCAGCTGTTGATTGCTCAGCAGCAGGGGCTGTGGTGGCACCAGGCGACACCGTTCCCGATGACGCTGATTCTGGATGATCACCGCATGGTGCAAAGCATGAGCGGCCAGCCGCCGCAGGTGATCACCGCAGACAGCAATCCGCAGATGTTCCAGTTTAACCATCTGCTGCGCGCGCTGTTCCAGGCGGATGAGCAGGTACTGCGCGAGAATTTTGAGCTCAATTTCCGCGATAACGGTGGCGACGGCTGGCAGCTGAGCCTGACGCCGAAAGCGGCACCGCTGAATAAGATCTTCAACCGCATCGATCTGCAGGGCGCGGCGTATCTCAACCGCATTACGCTGGATGACCGCCAGGGCGATAAAACGGAAATCACCCTGAGCGATACCCGTACGCAGCCCGGCCAACTGACTGATGAAGAGCGAGCCCGTTTTGCGGCAGCGCAGTGAGATTTTTGCCGCGCGCGCCTGGCTGGCCGTCTGTCTGCTGCTGATGCTGGCGCTGGCCTGGTTACTGCCGCGCAGCCACATTAACAGCAGCGTGCTGGCTCTGCTGCCGCAGCAGAATCTTGGCCAGGCACCGGCAGAGATTCAGCAGGGCTTTATGCAGCGGCTCGACCGCCAGCTGGTGTGGCTGGTGAGTGCGCCCGGTGCGGACGGTGACGCCGCCGCTGCGTGGTGGCAGGCGCAGCTCCGGGCACTGCCGATGCTCAGTGAGGTCAGCGGCGCGCTGGATGATGATCAGCTGCAGCGCTGGGGAAGCTTCGCTTATCAGCATCGCAACGGGCTGATCGATCCGCTGACGCGTGCGCGACTGCAGCACGGCGGCGGCGCGCAGGCCGACTGGATTCTGGCGCAGCTGTTTTCGGCGTTTGCCGGGGTGAGCAGCAAAGAGCTTGCCGGTGACCCGCTGCTGCTGGTGCGTGGCGCGCAGCTGGCGCTGCAGCAGAACGCCAGCAAAATGGTGCTGCACAACGGCTGGCTGACGGTCAGCGATGCGCAGCAGCGCCGCTGGTATTTTCTGCACGGCGAACTGGTACATAACGCCTTCAGCATGGCGCAGAGCCATCAGCTGGTCAGCGCGCTGCATCAGCTTGAGCAGCAGTTGAAACAGCGCTGGCCGCAGGCGCAACTGCTGACGCGCGGCACGGTGCTGTTCAGCGACGATGCCAGCCAGCGCGCGCAGCATGATGTTGCCACGCTGGGCAGCGTGACGCTGGGCGGTTTGCTGCTGCTGGTGTGGCTGGTGTTTCGCTCACTGCGGCCGCTGGCGCTGAGCGCGCTGTCGGTAGCCATCGGGGCGATGGCCGGCACCGTGTTCACGCTGCTGTTTTTTGGTGAGCTGCATCTCACCACGCTGGTGATGAGTCTCAGTATTGTCGGCATCTCGGCCGATTATACGCTGTACTACCTGACGGAACGCATGGTGCACGGCGAGCACGCCACACCGTGGCAGAGTCTGCATAAAGTGCGCGGTACGCTGCTGCTGGCGCTGGGCACCACGGCGATCGCCTGGCTGCTGATGCTGCTGGCACCGTTTCCCGGGCTGCGCCAGCTGGCGGTATTTGCCGCCAGCGGCCTGAGCGCCTCGTGCCTGACGGTGATCTGTTTCTATCCGTGGCTGGTGCGCGGCCTGCCGGTGCGACCGGTGCCAGCGATGGTGTGGCTGGCGCGCTGGCTGGCCGCGTGGCGCCGCCAGCGCGGGCTGCGCGTCGGGTTACCGCTGCTGGTGGCCCTATACGCGCTGAGCGGCATCTTACAGCTGCGCGTCGACGATAATATTGCTCATCTGCAGAGCGCGCCGGCGCAGCTGCTGGCGCAGGATCGCCAGCTGGCGCAGCTCACCGGGCAGCAGGCCGATCAAACCTGGTTTGTGGTCTGGGGTGATAACGAGCAGCAGGTGTTGCAGCGGCTTAATGCGCTGGCGCCCGAACTGCAGCGCGCGCAGCAGCAGGGCTGGCTGGCGAGCTATCGCCTGCTGCCGCTCAGCACGCTGGAACAGCAGCAGCAGGATGTCGCGCTGTTACAGCAGGCGGCCCCGACCATCATGGCGCGTCTGCAACAGGCCGGTATTCGTCCGGCGCAGGCCAGTCTGCAGCCGATGCCGGTTAGCGTGCAGGCGTGGCTGGCGAGTCCGCTGAGTGAAGGCTGGCGGCTGCTGTGGCTGTCGCTGCCTGACGGACGCAGCAGCGTGCTGGTCCCGGTGAGCGGCGTGCAGAACAGTGCCGCACTGCAAAAACTGGCGACAGCGCAGGCAGGCGTGAGCTGGGTCGATCGCAAAGCCCGTTACGATGAGTTGTTTGGCTTCTGGCGCACGCTGCTAAGCGGCCTGCTGGCGCTGGCGCTGCTGCTGATCAGCGTCAGCTACACCCTGCGCCTTGGCCTCAAAGCCGGGCTGCGCAGCGCGCTGCCGTCATGGCTGTCGCTGGCGGCCGCGCTGGCCACGCTCGGCTGGATGGGTGCCAGTCTGAATCTGTTTGCGCTGCTGGCGCTGATTCTGGTGCTGGGCATTGGCATCAATTACACGCTGTTTTTCAGTAATCCGCGCGGCACGCCGCTGACGTCGATGCTGGCGGTAACGCTGGCGATGATGACCACGCTGCTGACGCTGGGCATGCTGGTATTCAGCAGCACCAGCGCTATCAGCAGCTTTGGTACCGTGCTGTGCAGCGGAATTTTTTGTGCATTTTTACTGGCGCCGCTGGCGCTGGCGGGCGGAAAAAGGAAATCACGATGAGAATGGGTGCGTTACTGCTGGCGCTCAGCCTGCTGCTGAGCGGGTGTGCGTCTCACCATGACGAGTCCAGCCGGCCCACGGCCTGGCTCAAACCCGGCGTGCGCGTCACGCTGCCGGCACCGGGCATCTCGCCCGGCTTTCAGCAGCAGCAGTTGCTGACCGGGCGCGTGAAGGGCAAAACCCAGTCATTGCTGGTGCTGCTCAGCGCGGATGCGCAGCAGATCTCGCTGGCCGGGCTGTCGTCGCTTGGCATCCGGCTATTCCGCGTCACTTACGATCAACAGGGGATTCATACCCAGCAGATGATGGCGCTGCCCGACCTGCCGCCAGCCAGCCAGGTGCTGGCCGATATTATGCTGAGCTACTGGCCGGTCAGCGCGTGGCAGCCGCAATTGCCGTCCGGCTGGACGCTGCGCGATGTGGGCGACCGGCGCGAATTGCGCGATGCTTCCGGCCAGCTGATCAGCCAGATTCACTATCTACAGCGCGGGGAACAGCGTGAGCCGATTAGCGTCGATCAGCGCGCCTTTGGCTATCAGATTCACATCCAGCATCTGGACGCCTCCTCATGATTTACCTGTCGGCTTTTGGCATGGTCAATGCGCTGGGCAGCAGCCTGGTGCAGATTGCCGTCCAGCTACAGCAGGGCACAGCGCCCGGCATGCAGCCGCGTGACGGCTGGTTAGCGCAGGGCAAGCGCTGCTGGCTGGGTGAAGTGCCGGGCGCGCTGCCGCCGGTACCGGCTGAACTGGCGGCGCATGATACGCGCAACAATCGATTGCTGCTGGCGGCGCTGCAGCAGTGCCAGCCAGCGCTGGATGAGGCGATTACGCGCTATGGTCGCGCCCGCGTGGCCATCGTGCTGGGCACCAGTACTTCCGGCGTGGATGAGGGCGATCGGCAGACGGACGGCGGCCATGCCGGTTATGACTACCGGATGCAGGAACTGGGCGATCCGTCGCGCTTTCTGGCGCACTATCTGCAGCTGGATGGCCCGGCGTACACGATTTCTACTGCCTGCTCCTCCAGCGCGCGCGCCATCATCAGCGGGGCGCGGCTGATTGCTGCCGGTCTGGCCGACGTAGCGCTGGTGGGCGGTGCGGACTCGCTCAGCCGCATGCCGATTAACGGCTTTGCCAGCCTCGATTCGCTGTCGGAACATCACTGCGCACCGTTCAGCGCCGGGCGCGACGGTATTTCGATTGGCGAAGCGGCGGCGCTGCTGCTGCTGACGCGCGAGCCACAGCCGCTGGCGCTGCTGGGCTGCGGTGAATCGTCAGATGCCTGGCACATGTCAGCGCCGCATCCGCAGGGCGTGGGCGCGGAAGCCGCCATGCGCATGGCGCTGCAGCAGGCCGGTTTGCAGCCGCACGAGGTGGGCTATATCAATCTGCACGGTACCGCCACGCCGCTGAACGATCAGGTTGAAGCGGCGGTGATTCACCGCCTGTTTGGCGATGCCGTGCCGTGCAGCTCCACTAAGCACCTCACCGGCCACACGCTGGGCGCAGCAGGCGCCACCGAAGCCGCGCTGGCGGCCCTGATTATCCAGCAACAGTTGTCGCTACCGCCGCAGGATTTTTCGCACGCGACGCAGGATAGCACGCTGCCGCCCTGTGGACTGCTGACTGTGGCACAGCCGCTGGCGCGCCCGGTGATTGCCTCCAACTCATTTGCCTTTGGCGGGAACAATACCTGCCTGATTGTAGGATCTTCGCATGAATGATTTTTTGCCGGTGGGCGATTACCTGCCGCACCGCGCGCCGCTGCTGCTGCTTGAGCGCGTGCTTGACGTCACGCCTGACAGCGTTGTCTGTGCAGTCACGGTGAGCCCGCACGGCGTGCTGGCACCGTTCCTCACGCCGCAGGGCGAGCTGCCGGCGTGGTTTGGCGTCGAGATCATGGCGCAGACCGTGGGCGTCTGGTCCGGTTTTCATGCCCGCCAGCGCGGTGCCAGTGACATCCGCCCCGGCATGCTGCTGGGCGGGCGCGGCTATCGCGCCAGTGCGTCCACCTTCGCGGCACACAGTGCGTTGCAGATTGAGATGCACCTGCTGATGCGCGATTACAAGCTGGGCAGTTTTGAGGGCGAGATCCGCTGCGGCACCAGCCTGCTGGCCAGCGGACGACTGAACACCTACCAGCCCGACGACGACGAATTAACCCGATTAGCGCAACAAGGAACCGAGTGATGACCCGCAGCGTATTAGTAACCGGGGCCAGTAAAGGTATTGGCCGTGCCATGGCTTTACGTCTGGCCGCCGACGGATTTGATATTGTGGTGCATTACCACCGCGACGCCGCCGGTGCGCAGCAGACGCTGGCGCAGATCGTTGCCGCAGGCGGCCGCGGCCGCACGCTGCAGTTTGACGTGGCACAGCGGGAAGCCACGCGTAACGCGCTGGAGCAGGATATCGCCGCGCACGGTGCTTATTATGGCGTGATCAGCAATGCGGGCATCACCCGCGACGGTGCTTTTCCGGCGCTCACCGAAGACGAATGGGACAGCGTGATCCACATCAACCTCGACAGCTTCTACAACGTGATTCATCCCTGCGTCATGCCGATGATCGGCCTGCGGCAGGGCGGACGCATCATTACCCTCTCTTCCGTATCCGGTATGATGGGCAACCGCGGGCAGGTCAACTACAGCGCGGCCAAGGCCGGTATCATCGGCGCCACCAAAGCGCTGGCGATTGAACTGGCGAAACGCAAAATCACCGTTAACTGTATCGCGCCAGGTTTGATCGATACCGGCATGACCGATCTTGAGCCACAGGTAATCGACGAAGCGCTGAAAATCATTCCGATGAAACGTATGGGCGCGGCAGAAGAAGTCGCTGGCCTGGCCAGCTATCTGATGTCGGATATCGCTGGCTACGTTACGCGTCAGGTGATTTCCATCAACGGAGGGATGTTGTGATGCAGCGGGTAGTGGTTACCGGTATGGGCGGCGTCACCGCTTTCGGTGAGAGCTGGAGCGCGGTGGCGCAGCGCATTAAACAGGGCCAGAATGCGGTACGTAAAATGCCGGAGTGGCAAGTCTATGATGGCCTGCACACGCTGCTGGGCGCGCCGATCGATGGCTTCACGCTGCCGCCGCACTACACGCGTAAACGCATCCGCGCCATGGGCCGCGTCTCACTGCTGGCGACGCGTGCCACCGAGCTGGCGCTGGAGCAGGCCGGCCTGATTGACCATCCGGTTCTGACCAGTGGTGAAACCGGCATCGCCTATGGGTCTTCGACCGGCAGCACCGGTCCGGTGAGCGAATTCGCCACCATGCTGACGGAAAAGCACACCAACAACATCACCGGCACCACCTATGTGCAGATGATGCCGCACACCACGGCAGTCAACGCCGGACTGTTTTTTGGTCTTCGCGGTCGCGTGATCCCCGCGTCCAGCGCCTGCACTTCCGGCAGCCAGGCGATTGGCTACGCGTGGGAAGCCATTCGCCATGGCTATCAGACCGTGATGGTCGCGGGCGGGGCAGAGGAGCTGTGCCCCTCGGAAGCCGCCGTGTTCGATACGCTGTTTGCCACCAGCCAGCGTAACGACGCGCCGCACACCTCGCCAGCACCGTTCGATCAACAGCGCGACGGTCTGGTGATTGGCGAAGGGGCGGGTACGCTGATTCTGGAATCGCTGGCACATGCGCAGGCGCGCGGCGCGACCATCTATGCGGAGCTGGTCGGTTTTCACACTAACTGTGACGCGGCCCATATCACTCAGCCGCAGCGTGAAACCATGCAGATTTGTATTCAGCGCGCGCTGGACAGCGCAGGGGTGACGGCAGCGCAGATTGGTTACATTAACGCACACGGTACCGCCACCGATCGCGGCGATATTGCCGAAAGCCAGGCGACGGCAGCAATTTTTGGCAATCGTACGCCCATCTCTTCGCTGAAAAGCTATTTCGGTCACACGCTGGGTGCCTGCGGCGCGCTGGAAGCGTGGATGAGTATTGAGATGATGCGTGAGGGCTGGTTTGCGCCCACGCTGAATCTGACGCAGCCCGCCGCCGAATGCGGTGAGCTGGATTACATCACTGGCGCGCCCCGGCAGCTACAGACCGATTACGTCCAGTCAAACAACTTTGCTTTTGGCGGTATCAACACCTCGCTGGTGTTTAAACGCTGGCGCGACGCCTGAGTCTCTCCGTTTACCCCTCATTCCCGTCGCCCGGCGGGAATCTTCCTCCCGATGATGCCTCTGGCGGTGATACACCGCCGGATTTCGCTTGCATTTAGCTGTACGCTGCGCATAATCGCAAACCGCAATAATAATGATTCTCAGTATAATTTACATCAGGGGATAACCATGCGCAGAACGCCTTTCAATCCCGGAATGAAACCGACGCTGCTGGCCATGCTGGTCAGCGCCGGTTGTTTGCCAGTGATGGCTGCTACCACTAACACCAGTAATGCTCCTCAGGGCGCTAACGAACAGCAAACGCTGACCGTCACCGCCACGCCGCAGAGTGAATTCAAACCCGGCGGCAACGACTTAGTACCGGCCTTTCTCGACGGCCAGATTGCCCACGGCGGTCGCCTCGGCATGCTGGGCGAGCAAAACGCCATGGACGTGCCGTTCAACGTCATCGGCTATACGGCAAAAATGATTCAGGACCAGCAAGCGCAAACCATCGCCGATGTGGTGCGCAACGATGCGGGGGTGCAGAACGTCAAAGGTTACGGCAATTTTGCTGAAACTTACCGCATTCGGGGTTTTACTCTCGACGGCGATGATATGACTTTCGGCGGTCTGCCGGGCGTGGTGCCGCGCCAGGTGATGGACGCTTCGCTGATCGATCGCGTGGAGATCTTCAAAGGCGCCAACAGTCTGGTTAACGGCGCAGCCAGTTCCGGCGTTGGCGGTATGATCAACCTCGAGCCGAAACATGCCGAAGATACGCCGATCAATCGCGTGGGCCTCGATTACACCTCCTCGTCTCAGGTTGGCGGAACGCTGGACGTGGGGCGTCGCTTTGGCGATAACAATCAGTTTGGCGTGCGGGTTAACGCCGTGCATCGCGAGGGCGAAACCGGCGTTGACGGCGAGAAAAAACGCACCACGGCGGCCTCGGTCGGTCTTGATTATCGCGGCGACCGGCTGCGCACCTCGCTGGACGTTGGCTATCAGAAGAAAACCTTCCATGACGGCTTACAGGGCGTGAAATTCGCCAGCGCCGGGGTGATCCCGGCGGTGCCGTCAAATTCGCACAACTACAGCCAGAAATGGGTGTACAGCGATATGGAATCTGAATTCGGTATCGCCAAAGCAGAATATGATATTACCGACAGCTGGACGGCCTATGCCGGTCTCGGCGCACAGCACGCTCATGAAACCGGCAACTACGGCGCGCCGACCATTACCAACAGCAACGGTGACGGCACCATCAGTAGCTTCTACTCCAACCGTATTCAGGACAACATGAGCGGCATGGTGGGGCTGCGCGGTGAGTTCCACACCGGTTTCGTCAGTCATAAAGTCAACGTAGGTTACTCGGCGCTGACCACCAATGCGAAAAATGCCTACGACATGTCGCTGGTGGGCACGCCATTTAATATCTACCACAGCGGCGACGTGGCTGAACCGGCGGCCACCTTCGCCGGCGGCAAGTTCTCCGATCCGCTTACCACGTCGCGCACCCGCACCCAGGGCTATCTGCTGAGCGATACGCTGGGATTACTGGACGATACGCTGCTGGTGACCGTTGGTGCTCGCCATCAGAAAGTGGTGGTGCGCAGCTATAACTACAACACCGGCGCGGAAAGCGTTGATTCGCGCTTCACCAACGACCGCTGGATGCCAACCTACGGCGTGGTTTACAAGCCATGGAAAGAAGTGGCGCTGTACGCGAACCATACGGAAGCGCTGCAGCCTGGTGAAGTGGCACCTAAAGACGCCGTCAACTATGGCACCGTGACCGGCGTGGCGCACTCGAAGCAGAATGAGATCGGTGTGAAAACGGATTTCGGCCGCATCGGCGGCTCGCTGGGACTGTTCGAAATCCAGAAACCGTCCGGCCTGATCAACAGTGACAATGTCTACGTCATGGATGGCGAGCAGCGCCATCGCGGCGTGGAAGCCAACGTGTTTGGTGAGCCGGTGCTGGGCCTGCGCCTCAACGCCAGCGCCACCTGGATCGATCCGGTGATGAAGAAGACCGCCGGCGGCACTTACGATGGCAAACAGGCGATCGGCGTGCCGCGCTACACCTACGTGCTGGGCGCGGAGTATGACATCAAGCCGGTGGAGGGGCTGACGGCCACGGCGCTGCTCAACCACAGCGGCTCTCAGTACGCCAACTCGGGCAATACCCTCAAGCTGGACAGCTATACCACGCTGGATCTTGGTATGCGTTACCGCATGAAGGTGAATCAGAACGATCTGGTGTGGCGCGTGGCGGTCGAAAACGTCACCAATGAGAAGTACTGGTCAAACGTTGATGACACCGGCACCTATCTCGCGCAGGGCGACCCGCGCACGCTGAAAATCAGCATGAGCTACGATTTCTAAGCGGCCACCACGGGGCGTAGTGACGCTCCGTGGTCTTTTCCAACAGAAATAGTGCTGTACGTTGGCCGCTATTCCATTACACTCTGTGCGGCAATCCCGCTGAAAAACGCCTCTTTCCTGTTGAGTCATCATGAGTTCACCCGCGCCACCTGACGATCACGACGAACCTTTACGGCAACCGCTGGATGATGCGCACTTCGCCATTGTGGTACTTGCAGTGACCTCGGTTACCCTTATAATCTTCGTCCTGATGCTTACATTATGGATGAGCTGAGGCCAGCAACCGACTACGGACGCCCGCAAGGAGATGTCGATGGAATCCCGGGATGACAAACTGATCGCCATCATTGGACTGCTTTCCGCCTGCCTGATCGGCGTAGTGTTCCTTTTCACCATGACCTGGCTGACGGACGTGCGCCATCCAGCCGATCCGTCACTGGATGTACAAACCTGCCCGCCCAAAACCGCCAGCCCGGTGCAGCACTCTTAATCCTGGGTGCGCCATTTAATCTGCTGACTGCGTAACTCCAGCGCCAGCGCTTCATGCAGGGTGCGATTGCCATTGGGATCGCCCAGACCAAACAGCGCGCCAGGCGAGCGCCGATCGTCGGCCCACGCCGGATACTCCACCACCGGATAGAGCGAAATGCCTTCCAGCGCCACGCCCTGCGCTAAGGCCAGCCGCGCTTCATCACTGACATGCCGCAGCCAGGGCGCGCGCGCGTCGCCTTCCGCGCCGGTTTCTGCCAGCAACAGCGGGCGCTGATAACGCTGCCAGCACTGCATCAGCAGCCGGTGCAGCGGCTGACGCTGCGGGTGGTCGGGCGGAATGGTGTCGCCGGAGAAGAACCAGTGGTTGTCGGGATAATAGTTCAGCCCCAGGATGTCGAGAAAATCGGGCTGACCACCCAGCTCCGGCGCATCGCGTCCTGCCAGCCAGTCCCAGGCTTCAAACTGCGCCTGATGCTGGCTGTCGGCATAGGGTTTGCTGTCGGGGTTATGCGGATCGGCGGCGATCTGCACCAGCGGGTCGGTCAGCACGAAGCGGGCGTCCGGATAGACGTCGCGAATGGCGTGCATGGCCGCCAGCGAGGCGCGCACCAGCTGACGTTTCAGTTCGCGACCACGCGCGCTGGCGTAGGGATCGAGCCACGAGACATCGGCGCCGGCCCAGGACCAGAAGGATATCTGATTGATAGGCGTAAAGAACGGCTGCTCCACGCCCTCATCCCGCATCAGCTGAGCCATGGCGCGTGCGAAGCGGCCAAAGTGCTCCACAAACGCCGGCTTCCAGATATCGAGATGATCGGGGTAGCCAAAGTGCGCCAGCTCCCAGATGATTTGTAAATCATGGCGCGCCGCCGCGTGAATCATCGGCAGAAAGGTGCGCCAGTCGTATTCACCTGGCGTGGCTTCAATCAGGTGCCAGCGGGCGCCGTCGCGCGCGGTGCGCAATCCTTCCTGCGCCAGCGCGGCGTAATCTTTCTCCAGCAGCATGTCGTGGCCGCTGCTGATGACCATATCCAGTCGTCGCCCGCCGCTGCGGCAGGCGGTAGAGCAGGGGAAGCTGCCCTGAAAAAAGCTGCGAAATAGCCGGGGCTGATGGCGCGGGGATAGCTGAGTCATGATCTTCTCCTCACGAAGAACGCCGGATGCAGAACGCCTGGCTAAGTCTAGACTAAATTAACGCCGCACCCGACGCGGAAGTAGACGGCTCTGATTGCCTTTACGTGCGGTGATACCAACAATAACAGCTTCAGGGTAAGCAGGGATTGAGTATGAGCGAAGCGGCACTGCGTTCCTCACGCGAACGGCCGGGCGACGGGCTGAGAGAACATGCGCAACAGCAATGTGCCCGTCATCCGGGACTGAGCGGCATTCATCCGCTGAACGATGGACTGGATGCGTTTGCGGCGCGCTATCTGCTGATGGGCATGGCGCAGCACACCATCGACGTCCAGTATTACATCTGGCACAACGACATGTCCGGACGCCTGCTGTTCAGCGCACTGCTGGATGCGGCGGAGCGCGGCGTGCAGGTGCGCCTGCTGCTGGATGACAACAATACGCCCGGGCTGGATGAAACGCTGGCCGAACTCGATCGGCATCCGAATATCGCCGTGCGGCTGTTTAATCCTTTCTCGTTTCGAACCCTGCGCGCGCTGGGCTATCTGACCGACTTCGCCCGCCTGAATCGCCGGATGCACAACAAAAGCCTGACCGTGGACGGCGCGGTAACGCTGGTGGGCGGCCGTAACATCGGCGACGAATATTTTGGCACCGGCAATGAGCCGCTGTTTACCGATCTCGACGTGCTGGCGCTGGGACCGGCGGTAGATGAAGTGGCGGAAGATTTCGCCCGCTACTGGCACAGCAAAGCGGTATCGCCATTGCGCAGCGTCGTGGACACCGGCGCACCGCCGCATGAAGCGGTGCGTTTACCGCCGGAGTGGCAGCAGAGCGAGGCGGTGCAGCGCTATCTGGCGCGGCTGGAGAAATCCTCGTTTGTCAGCCAGCTGGAGCAGGGCTCGCTGAGCATGACCTGGGCACACACACGGCTGTTAAGTGATGATCCGCGCAAAGGGCTGGGCAAAGCGAAGCGCTCCTCTTTGCTGCCGCAGCGCATGCTGGAGGTGATCGGCACGCCGCAGCAGCAGTTCGATATCATTTCGGCCTATTTTGTCCCGACCCGTGCCGGGGTGGCGCAGTTGCTGGCGCTGAAGCGGCGGGGCGTTAAGATCGCCATCTTAACCAACTCGCTGGCCGCCAATGATGTCACCGTGGTTCACGCCGGCTATGCGCGCTGGCGCAAGAAGCTGCTGCGTCACGGCATTGCACTCTATGAACTGAAGCCGCAGGCCAATGCCGCGGATGCCCCGCACGATCGCGGCCTGACCGGGAATTCCGGCTCCAGCCTGCACGCCAAGACTTTCACCGTCGATAACCGCAAAGTGTTTATTGGCTCGTTTAATTTCGATCCGCGTTCGGCGGTGCTGAATACGGAGATGGGGCTGGTGATTGAGAGCGAAGCGCTGGCGCAGCAGACCCATCAGCGCTTCAGCAGCGGCATGCGCGACCGCGCCTGGGCACTGCGGCTGGATAAGTGGGGCCGCGTTAACTGGGTGGAGTACAGCGGCGAAGCGCGGGAAGTGGTGCATAAGCACGAGCCGCAGTGCACGCTATTGCAGCGTTTGCTGGTGCGGCTGGTATGGCGTCTGCCGGTAGAGTGGCTGCTATAGCCGGGCTGCAACGCGCGCAGCCCGGCGGGTAAGCACGCCGTTACGTCTGCGCGGAGGTCTCTGGTTTGCGCTGCGGCTTGCCGGAGAACAAAAAGCGCAGCAGCGGGATACGCAGATGAATCTCGTACAGGGCAAAGGCAACGCCAAACACTATCAGCAGGCCGACAAAGAAGCCCAGCGTATTACTGCTGATGTGTGGCGTAACGTAGATGCCGTACAGGATGGTCAGCGGATGGTGCACCAGATAAATAAACAGCGACGCGTTCACCAGATACATGATGCGCGGCGAGTGGCTGTTCAGCAGCTTGTGGCCGAAGCTAAAGCAGACGTTCAGCATACACAAGCCCATCAGCGTAGAAATGATGGCATCAAGCTCGTACAGCCAGCCTTCACCGCTGCTGTAGCGCTGATTCAGGCTGTACGCGATAAACACCGCAATGGCACCAAAGCACATCACCGGATTAAAACGCACAAACAGCGCTTTCAGCGCCTGATGTTTCCAGCTCAGCGCACCCAGCATAAAGAACGGCAGGAAGAACAGCGACTGCATTACCGCAATGCTGAACAGGCCATCCATTAACAGCGCGGGAGCAAAGTGGAAAATCAGCCGGCGGAAGGCGCACCACACCAGCGCATAGGCCAGCAGGGCCAGCGTCAGCTTGCCCCAGCCAACCTGCTGATAATCGATGCGGCGCTGCTGATCGCGCAGCCAGCGGAAGCTCAGCATGCCAAACGCGGTGAGAATCACCAGTACAAGTAAAAACCACAGGTGCGAAATCAGATCCCACATCAGCGCGTTGTACTTGTCATACAGCGAGAAGTTTGCCCAGTCGCCGACTTTGCTGGTGAGATTTTTCAGCATAAAAAACTGCGGCAGGGTAATGAGCGGCACTGCGGTTAACAGCGGAATGCCGACGCGCTCCAGCCGCACCTTCAGCCAGCGGTTGGGCTGATAGCGCAGATAGAGCATATATGAGAAATAACCTGAAATAACAAAGAACACCTGCATGCGGAAGGCGTGAATAAAATCATTCAGCACCGTCAGCCACAGTGAGGCGTCCTGGCTGTTAACCGACCAGCGTTGGGTCGAGTAAATCAGCGAGACGTGGAAAGGCACGCCCAGCAGCATTAAATACGCTCGAATCGAGTCGAGGAAATATTCACGTTCGGGTTTGGCTGAACTCATAAGCTTCCGGTTTGTCAGTTTACTTGCCGGTTTCACCCTGAAACCGGATTATGCCGGACGAAATTCTACCGGCTGTAAACAGCGTATACTATCAGGTGAATCTGTTTCTTAATCTTCCGGGTTTAATTATCCGAAAAGTACACTTTCGGCTTACGAATCAGGGGAACAATCTTTTACATAAGCTGTCGGAAAACCGAATAATCCTTTAAGATAAATGGGTTTGATCTAAGCACACGAAAGGGGGGGATGTGCTGACTAAAGTGAAGAATAATGGCGGGCTGGTGAAGATGCGCTGGGTAGGCGCAGCAGTTCTGCTGGCGTTGTACGCCAACAATAGCTGGGCGTTCAACATTGATGATGTGGCAAAGCAAGCTAAGGCGCTGGCAGGGAAAGGTTTTGAAGCGCCAAAAAGCAATTTACCCTCTCAGTTTCGTGAAATGAAGTTTGCTGACTATCAGCAGATCCAGTTTAACCACGACAAAGCATACTGGGGCAAACTGCGCACGCCGTTTAAGCTCGAGTTCTATCATCAGGGCATGTATTTCGACACGCCGGTGAAAATCAATGAAGTCACCGCGTCTTCGGTACGTGAAATCAAATATAACCCTGACTACTTCAATTTCGGCAACGTGAAACACGATGCCGATGCGGTGAAAAACCTTGGTTTTGCTGGTTTCAAAGTGCTGTATCCTTTAAATAAAAAGGGTAAAGACGATGAGATTACCAGCTTCCTGGGTGCCAGCTATTTCCGTGTGATTGGCGAAGGCCAGGTGTATGGCCTGTCGGCGCGTGGTCTGGCGATTGATACCGCGCTGCCTTCCGGTGAGGAGTTCCCGCGCTTTAAAGAGTTCTGGATCGAGCGGCCGAAGCCGCAGGATAAACAGCTGGTGATTTATGCGCTGCTGGATTCTCCGCGCGCCGCCGGTGCCTATCGCTTTGTGATCCAGCCGGGCAAAGAGTCCACCGTGGACGTGCAGTCTAAAGTGTATCTGCGTGACAACGTCGGCAAACTCGGCGTAGCCCCACTCACCAGTATGTTCCTGTTTGGCGCTAACCAGCCGTCGCCGGTCAGCAACTTCCGTCAGGAATTGCATGATTCGAACGGCCTGTCGATTCACGCCGGAAATGGCGAGTGGATCTGGCGTCCGCTCAATAACCCGAAACACCTGGCGGTCAGCACCTTTACCATCGAAAACCCGAAAGGCTTCGGTCTGCTGCAGCGTGGCCGTGACTTCAGCCATTACCAGGACCTGGACGACCGCTATGACCTGCGTCCAAGCGGCTGGGTTGAGCCGCAGGGCGACTGGGGCAAAGGCCGCGTAGAGCTGGTGGAGATCCCGACGGCAGATGAAACCAACGATAACATCGTGGCCTTCTGGACGCCGGAGAGCCTGCCAGAGCCAGGCAAAGAGATGAACTTCAAATATCGTCTGCACTTTACGCGCGATGAAAACCAGCTGCACCAGGACGATGTAGCCTGGGTGAAAGACACGCTGCGTTCTGCGGGCGATGTGAAGCAGTCTAACCTGGTGCGTCAGCCGGATGGTTCCATCGCCTTTACCGTGGACTTTGTCGGTAAAGCGATGAGCAAGCTGCCGGAAAACACCCAGGTGGCGCCGCAGGTCAGCGTCGGTAACAACGCCGACGTGGTCGAGCAGAGCGTACGCTACAACCCGGTCACCAAAGGCTGGCGTCTGGTGCTGCGTCTGCGCGTGAAAGACAACAAGCAGCCGACCGAAATGCGTGCGGCGCTGGTGAGCGGCGACAAGACATTGACGGAAACCTGGAGCTATCAGTTACCTGCCAATGAATAAATCGACTTATTTACCTCAATCTTACGTGGAGGCGCTGCCGCTTGATGCGGCAGCACGCGCCACGCTCAGCGCCTCGCTGCAGAATGCGCAGGCGTTTCATGCCATTCACAGCGCGCTGGGGCAGGATATCGCCGCCAGCGAACGGCCGGACGATGCGCCGCTGAAATCAGTCTCGTCGCGCGTATCCATGGCGTGGCCGGATTCGCTCGCCGATGGCCAGCAGCTCAGTAAAGATTATCTCGACCGCACCACGCTGAAGGCGATGCCGCCGGTGAAGCGTTCGCTGATGTTCCCGGAAGCCTGGCGTACTAACCCGATCGCGCGCGCCTGGGATTCCCTGCGCGGGCAGAAAGGCAACCCACGCTATGCCACGGTGGAAGAGCAGAAAGCGGAAGACAAATGGCGCCACGTAGGTTCCATGCGTCGCTACGTGCTGCTGATTCTGACCATTCTGCAGACCGTGGTCGCCACCTGGTACATGAAAACCATTCTGCCGTATCAGGGCTGGACGCTGCTCGATCCGGTCGAGCTGTTTAACCAGAACTGGCTGCAGTCGGTGGAGCTGATCCTGCCGTATATTCTGCAGACTGGCATCCTGTTCCTGTTTGCCATCCTGTTCTGCTGGGTATCGGCTGGTTTCTGGACCGCGCTGATGGGCTTCCTGCAGCTGCTGATCGGTCGCGATAAGTACAGCATCTCGTACTCGACCACCGGTGATGAGCCGCTCAATCCGGAACATCGCACCGCACTGATCATGCCAATCTGTAACGAAGACGTGGAACGCGTGTTCGCCGGTCTGCGCGCCACCTGGGAGTCGGTGAAACGCACCGGTAACGCGGAGCATTTCGACGTTTACATCCTGAGCGACAGCTACGATGCCGACATCGCCATCGCCGAGCAAAAAGCGTGGATGGAGCTGGTGCGGGATGTCGGTGGGGCGGGCAAGATCTTCTATCGCCGTCGCCGCCGCCGCGTGAAACGTAAAAGCGGCAACATCGATGACTTCTGCCGTCGCTGGGGCAGCAACTACAGCTACATGGTGGTGCTGGACGCCGATAGCGTGATGAGCGGTGAGTGTCTTACCGGTCTGGTGCGCATGATGGAAGCGAACCCGAACGCCGGTATTATCCAGTCGTCGCCAAAAGCGTCGGGCATGGATACGCTGTATGCGCGCTGTCAGCAGTTCGCCACCCGCGTTTACGGGCCGCTGTTTACCGCCGGTCTGCACTTCTGGCAGCTGGGCGAATCGCACTACTGGGGGCACAACGCCATCATTCGCGTGCAGCCATTTATTGAACACTGTGCGCTGGCGCCGCTGCCGGGTGAAGGCTCCTTCGCCGGTTCGATCCTGTCACATGACTTCGTGGAAGCGGCGCTGATGCGTCGTGCCGGCTGGGGCGTGTGGATCGCCTACGATCTGCCGGGTTCTTATGAAGAGCTGCCACCGAACCTGCTGGATGAGCTGAAGCGTGACCGTCGCTGGTGCCACGGCAACCTGATGAACTTCCGCCTGTTCCTGGTAAAAGGCATGCACCCGGTGCACCGCGCGGTGTTCCTGACCGGCGTGATGTCCTACCTGTCGGCGCCACTGTGGTTTATGTTCCTTGCGTTGTCGACCGCCCTGCAGGTGGTGCATACGCTGATGGAACCGACCTACTTCCTGCAGCCACGTCAGCTGTTCCCGGTGTGGCCGCAGTGGCGTCCGGATTTGGCCATTGCGCTGTTTTCCACCACGCTGGTGCTGCTGTTCCTGCCAAAACTCCTCAGCGTGGTGCTGATCTGGTTTAAAGGGGCGAAACCGTACGGTGGCGCATTCCGCCTGTTCCTCTCGCTGCTGCTTGAGATGCTGTTCTCGGTGCTGCTGGCACCGGTGCGCATGCTATTCCACACCGTGTTTGTGGTCAGTGCCTTCCTCGGCTGGGAAGTGGTGTGGAACTCGCCGCAGCGTGACGATGACGCCACGCCGTGGAGCGAAGCGTTCCGTCGCCATGGTTCACAGATGCTGCTGGGGATTGTCTGGGCCGTCGGGATGGGCGTGCTCGATCTCAACTTCCTGTGGTGGCTGGCGCCAATCGTCTTCTCGCTGATTCTGTCGCCGTTTGTCTCGGTGATGTCGAGTCGCGCCACGGTCGGGCTGAAGAGTAAGCGTGCCAGGCTGTTCCTGATCCCGGAAGAGTATGAGCCACCGAAAGAGCTGGTCGACACAGATCACTATCTGCAGCTGAACCGTGAACGTGCGCTGAAGCATGGCTTCATGCATGCGCTGTTCAATCCGGCGTTCAACGCGCTGGCGACGGCGATGGCGACATCGCGCCATAAGCAGAGCGCACTGCTGGATCACGCACGCGATCGCCGCGTCGATCAGGCATTGAGCGATGCACCGGAAAAACTGAATCGCGAACAGCGTCTGCAGCTGATCAGCGATCCGGTGGTGCTGGCGCGCGTGCACACGCGCTTGTGGGAAAATGCGGATAAATATCATCAGTGGGTTGAGAGTTATCAGAAACTCACGCTTAACCCGCAGGCGCTGCCTCAGCGCGCCTGACAGGCTAACGGTGATGAAAAGCGGCAGCGATGCCGCTTTTTTTATGCCTGCGCTTCAGCGAAGTGCTTAACGCGCCTCACACAATCTTTACGCATAAAGGCATAGCGGTTTAGCTGCACCCGCAGCTAAAATGGCGCGATGACATGTGCCAGCGTTCCTGAGCACATTTAAACAGTCACTGACGCACATCAGAATCAGGGGTGTCAGTTCAGGGTGAGTAAATGCAGTGAAATATTGCCTGAAATTAATTGCGCTGTGCGCCGCCATTTTACTGCTGACGGGCTGTGGCAGCATTATCAGCCGGACCGTACCCGGACAGGGGCACGGTAACCAGTATTATCCGGGCGTGCAGTGGGATGTGCGTGACGGGCCGTGGCGCGTGCTGACCATTCTCGATCTGCCGCTGTCGCTGGTGATGGACACGCTGCTACTGCCGGTTGACGCACAGCACGGCCCGTACGAGTAACTTACGCCCAGTTGTCTGACGGACTGTCGTCGTCTTCCCACTCTTCGGCCGCTGCCTCGCCTTCTTCCAGGTCGCGCGGCGGCTCCAGCTGAAATTCGCCTTCATCCCATTCGTGCAGGGTATTTTCCGACTGCCACTCCTGGCGCAGCTCAATTTCATCGAAATTACCGTCGAACACCGCCTGCGCCGCTTCACCGCTGCAAATTGGCAGGCATTCGCCCTGGCCGTCTTCGTCAGCGAAAAACTCCGCCTGCCACATAATGTCGCCATCCTGCATCACGTACTTCTGCAGCGCAAACTGGCTGACACTGGCGTCATCCTGCTCCAGTTCAGGCTGGCTGGCGAGAAACTCTTCGCGTGCGGCTTCAATGGCTTCTTCTAACGTACTATACAGGCTCATCTGCAACTCCTTGTCAGTGCAAAAAGGGATTTCACAGAAGAATAGACGAAAATTGGCGGCTGTCAGGGCGGGAGAGAACAATGACGGGGTGGATGCGTAAAAAGTCATCCACCCGCGCCGGTTACATCATTTTTTGCGGAAAGTGCAGAACCGGTCGTACCGACTCGCGTAACACGGGTGCAGAATAACGGATGCAGCATTTAATACAGGGTTTCACCTTTTTAAAATTAATTCGTGCGGTGGCCAAAGCCTGATTTAAATTATAGAGCGTACCGATGAACACCATATCCTCCTTAACCGGCAGACGTTTACACTCCTTCCGATGCAGCAGATGGTAACCCTCCTGATCGGTACTGATCGTCACGTAGTAGTAGATACCTTTATTCATATTATGTGTCCTGAATATATTTGCTGTGTGTAATCTTTTTATATTTTTAAACGCGCAGTTAACGAACTAACTGTCAGGGTCGAAACTAACTGGATTCGATCGGGCTAACCAATTCCATAAAGATATATTAAAGATGAATTTTTAATCAAAAGAGAATATGGCGGTTAACTTTCAGACAAACACTTGTTTAATCAGTAAAATTTATTAGATAAGTAAACAAGACGGCAAGCCTGAGTAAAATTAAATAGGAAAAGGCCTGGAAGTCATCAAAATCAGATCCGCACCCGCCATATTTTACGCATATTGCCGTACAAACTCAGGCACTGAAAAGCAGCAGAGGGCGAGGGAGAACGCGTTGGCGTAACAGCAAAAAACCGTGATTAATTCGCAAGATAGCAGCAGGCAGCGTAAAGGGTGTCGTTGACTTAAGTGTCAGCGAGTGGAAGGCATAGCAGTTCAGGCTGGGCCTTTTTTAGCGCGCCACTGCGCAGACAATCACGTGAATTAAGGCAAATGCGCGGTAAATAACGCGGGGCATTGATAATACCCCGCAACCGATTAATAGCGTGAAGGCTGCCCTTCGGGCCGGGTTTTAAAGCGGCGATGCAGCCACATATACTGCTCAGGCGCCAGCAGCACCGTCTCTTCCACCACTTTATTCATCACGATAGCGGTATCCATTTCACTCTCCAGTGAGAATTTGTGGCGGATATCCGGCATCATTTTCAGTTCGTAGCCGCGGCCGTGCGGCAGGCGGCGTGCCAGAAACGGCACCACGCTCGGATTAGCCAGACGAATCAGCATATGCGTGCCGGTGGTGGTCGCGGCTTCCTGAACGGCAAAGAACGGGGCGAATACACTGCTGCGCGGGCCGTAGTCGTGATCGGGCGCATACCAGATGATGTCGTTGTTCTTCATGGCGCGGATCATGCCTTTCAGATCTTTGCGGTCCAGCATGCTTTTATTGGAACGCATGCGTCCCCAGGTTTGCAGCCAGTCCAGTAACTTGTTGTCGTTAGGGCGATAAACGCCAATACCCGGGTTGTACATGCCAAACACGCGCGCACCCAGCTCCAGCGTCAGGAAATGCATGCCAATCAGCAGGATGCCGCGCTTTTGTGCCAGCGCCTCGGTAACGTGCTCCAGGCCGCTGGTGCTGACCCATTTACGAATACGCCAGTCCGGCCAGAACCACGCCATGCCGGTCTCAATCAGCCCCATTCCCACCGATTCGAAATTGTGCTTCACCATGGCTTCACGTTCGCTGGTCGGCATATCCGGGAAGCACAGCGCCAGATTGCGTTGCGCGACCTGAACACGACGCTTCATAAAACGCATGGCAAGGCGTCCCAGCCCGCAGCCAGTCACGTACAGCAGCGGGTAGGGCAACAGCACCAGCACATAGAGGAAACCGATGCCCAGCCAGGTCAGCCAGTAGCGTGGATGAAGGAGTTCGCGGGTAAATTGCGGAAGTTGCGTCATGGAAATATCAATGTCCTGCGTCGTGTACCAGAGAGTCCGGTTTCTGTAATTGGCCGGGATTATGCCATTTTTTCTCTCTGACTGAAATCAACCATCCGTGCGTCAGCGCACGACGAACAGCATTTCTGCGCAGATATTAGCGAGCACAACGCAGAACCCCGTCGATTGTGGCTGACGGCAGGAGAATTGCACCAGAGGCTTTGCATCACGCTCAATTCAGGTATCATATGCGCGCTAAATTTCTCTGATTGCTAACAGGTGTTCACCATGCCAGTGTTACACAACCTCGTTTCCAATAAAGAGCTGAAAGAACGTATGCTGGCCGAAACCGAGCCGCGTACCACAGTCTCTTTTTATAAATACTTCCAGATTGCCGATCCGCAGGCATTCCGCGACCGTCTCTATGTTGCCTTAACCCAGCTGAAGGTGTTCGGCCGCGTCTACGTGGCGCAGGAAGGGATTAATGCGCAAATCAGCGTGCCGGCCAGTCGCTATGAGGCGATGAAGGCGATGCTCTATGCCTTTGACCCGGCGCTCGACAATCTGCGCATGAACATCGCGCTGGATGACGACGGCAAATCGTTCTGGGTGCTGCGCCTGAAAGTGCGCGATCGCATCGTGGCTGACGGTATTGAAGACGGTAGCTTCGACGCCAGTAACGTCGGTAACTATCTTAAAGCGGCCGAAGTCAACGCCATGCTCGACGATCCGGATGCGGTGTTTGTGGATATGCGTAACCACTACGAATACGAAGTGGGCCACTTCGACAACGCGCTGGAAGTGCCAGCCGATACGTTCCGCGATCAGCTGCCGATGGCGGTGGATATGCTGCAGGCGCAGAAAGATAAAAAAATCGTCATGTACTGTACCGGCGGCATCCGCTGTGAAAAAGCCAGTGCGTGGATGAAGCACAACGGTTTTGATGATGTTTACCACATTGAAGGGGGCATCATTGAATATACCCGCCGCGCGCGCGAGCAGGGTTTACCGGTGCGCTTCAAAGGCAAAAACTTCGTGTTTGACGAGCGCATGGGCGAGCGTATCTCTGACGATATTCTCTCCAGCTGCCATCAGTGTGGTGCGCCGTGCGACAGCCACACCAACTGCGTTAATGACGGCTGCCATCTGCTGTTTATTCAGTGCCCGAGCTGTGCGGAAAAGTATCAGAACTGCTGCAGCCCGCTGTGCATGGAAGAGTCGAAACTGGCGCCGGAAGAGCAGCGCGCGCGCCGCGCTGGCCGTGAAAATGGCAACAAAGTGTTCAATAAATCGCGCGGTTTACTCAACATGACCATGGCGATCCCCGCGCCGGACAAAAAGTAACGGCTTAACAGCCTGGCGCATTGCCCGCCAGGCTGTACTGCTGATTACTGACGCACACCTTCGACTGAAATGATCAGCTCGGCTTTTTGCGAGGCCGGACCGAGATCTTTGCTGATGTTAAACTCTTTCAGCACGATTTCGCTGCTGGCGGCAAAGCCGGCGCGATAACCGCCCCACGGATCCTTGCCTTCCCCAATCAGCTGCGCATCCAGCGTGATCGGCTTCGTTACGCCGTTGAGCGTCAGGTTGCCGGTGATCTTATAATCCTTGCCCTGTTTTTTAACCTCAGTCGAGCTGAAGCTGGCCTGCGGGAATTTGCCGGTATTGAGGAAATCCGCGCTGCGCAAATGCTTGTCGCGCTCGGCATGGTTGGTATCGAGGCTGTTGGTATTGATGGTCACGTTGACCTTGTCCGCGGCCGGATTGGCTTCATCAAAGGTAAAGCTGCCATCAAAATCTTTAAAGCTGCCGTACAGCCAGCTGTAGCCAAGATGCTGAATGCGGAACTGAACAAACGCGTGCTGACCCTCTTTATCAAACTTATACTCAGCCGCGCTGGCACTCAGGCTGGTCGAAAAGAGGGCAGCGGCGCTGAGCGCCAGCAGGGTTTTCCTGATCATATTACTTTTCCTTTTCAGAGGTTAAGGGGATGCGGTAACCGAGCATCCGTTTCAGCGTCATGTCGCGATCGACAAAATGGTGTTTCAGCGCGGCCAGGGCGTGCAGGGCAGACAACAGCACCAGAGCCCACGCCAGCCATAAATGGACCTCACCGGCAACATCGGCCTGCTCACCCGCGCCAGTAAACAGTGCCGGTACCTCAAACCAGCCAAACACTGAGACCGGCTTGCCGTCTGCGGTAGAGATCAGATAGCCGCTGATCAGCAACACCAGCAGCAGGCCATACAGCAGCCAGTGCGCAGCATGGGCGACACGGCGTACGTGCGGCGAGTAACTGTTGAGCGGTGCCGGCGGTGGCGATATGACGCGCCAGCACAGGCGCAGCAGCAGAGCAGCAAACAGTAAGATGCCGATGCCTTTGTGAATCTCAGGGGCGCTGTGATACCAGCCGTCGTAATAGCCAAGTCCGACCATCCATAAACCCAGCGCGAACATACCGTAAATCGTCAGCGCCATCAGCCAGTGCAACGCAATGGTTAACGCACCGTAATGCCGTGGAGAATTACGCCACATAGTTAAGCCGTTATCAGGAAATAAGTGGTAATGAGAATCTACAACCTGAAATAGAAAATCAATCGTCCTTACTTTTCTATAACTTTGAATTTACGGGTTCGATATATATGGCGAAAGGTTGGTGGTGTAATTCAATAATTCTGAATAGATAAGCAAATAGCAGTTTTAGTCCTGGCTGCAATGGGGATTGCTACACCAAATGCGCCATAAACGCGGGCGGAAAGTAAATCTGTGTCAGGAAAGGTCAATAACTGCCAGTGCGATCCGCACCGGCAGCAACAAAATCAGGCAAAACGCGAAAGTGAGAAGGGCGTGAGGTCAAAGGAGAAGGGTTTATTCTGCGCAAATTCGCTGGCCAGTTCACCCAGCACGCTGGCGAATTTAAACCCGTGGCCGCTCAGGCCGGTGATAATCAGTCGGTCAGGCTCGCCGGGCAGGGTATCGATAATAAAATCTTCATCCGGCGTGTTGTCATAGCTGCAGGCTTCACCATGCAGGCACACGCCTACGCCTGGCAGAAACTGGCGCAGGAAGCTAAAGGCTTCGTTACCGTCAGCGGCGATGCTGCCGAACGGTTTGCGGTCTGCTGGCGTCTTCATCGGCTGACCGCCATCGTGGCGTCCCACTTTCAGGGCATTATTGTCTGCCGGGAAGCCGTAGAAATGGCTGCCATCCGGCATCTCTACCGTAAAGCCGGGGAACTGGTTATTTTCGCTGTAGCGCCCATCGGCCTGATACCAGGCAAACACCTTGCGCACCGGCGTAACGGGCAGATTGTCCACCAGCTGACTGACCCAGGTGCCGGCGCTGATCATTAGCTTGCGCGCGCGGAATACGCCATCGCTGGTGGTGACCTGCTGCAGATCGCCCTCGCGGCCAATCGCGCTGACCGGGCAGTTAAACAGCTGCGCGCAGCCGGCCTGTTCCGCCAGCTGCACCCAGCTGCGCACCGCCTGTTCACATTTCAGGAAACCTGAGTTGGGCTCAAATACGCCTACGTAGCCGTCCGGAACGCTAAGCTGCGGCCAGCGTTTACGCACCTCATCGGCCTGTAACACCTGCACCGCTAACTGCCAGCGGTTAGCACTGTCGATTACGTTGTGAATGAAATCCGAGCTGGCCGGCGCCAGATTTAGAATGCCGCTACGGTGCATGATGCGTTCGCCGCTCTGGCGTTCCAGCTCATCCCATAACGTCTGGGCGCGCAGCACCAGCGGCACGTAGCGTTCACCTTCGCCGTAAGCGTGACGAATCAGGCGGGTTTCGCCGTGATGCGTCCCCTGGCTGTGGGGTGGGTGCGCGCTGTCGATCATCAGCACCGACAGGCCCGCCTGGGTTGCGTAGAAACCCGCGGCAGCTCCGACGGAACCACTTCCCACCACAATCAGATCATAAACCATGACGACATCACTCCTGCAAAACGGCGATTTTTTTCAATAGCATATCAAAAGAGTGCGCCCATGAAAAAGGCACCCTGTAGGGTGCCTTTTCACGCGATGGTGATGATTAGTGCTTGCGATTATCGCGTAGGTATTGCTCAGTGGACTCGATCTTTGCAATGCCAGCTTCGAGGATAGAGATAAACTGTCTGGCTACGTCAGTTGTCAGCCAGTATGTTGGGCCCACGTCAGCTTCTTCTTCTTTCTGGTCCTGCGATGATAGCGAGTGCAGGCGGATCATCATGGCGTCATAGCTGTCAACGGTGCTGATATCCCATCCCACCAGCGGATGGGTCTGGATGACGTCTTTACTTCTGTCCATTATAACCTCCTTATTACTCGTTAAACGAAGTGCTTTCGAGGTTCAATGCGTCTGTATCTTGCACTAGCGAGATAATTATAACATGGAATTAACAGTACAGTAGTTAAAAAGTGTGGTGACTAAAAACACAGCAAAAAAAAAGCAGCCAAAAGCCGGTTTTCAACGAATAAATAAACGCCTTACGCAGCTGGGTATTTATTGTCGCAGCGCAACGTGTCGTCATACCAATTATCGGCATCTCAGCATTAAAACTTTAACGGGCTGAACGCCAGGGTAAAAATCTGAAATTATCCCTGCGACTCGGCAGGCAACTGCCCTTTGCGTCGATGGATCTCGTCCGCCAGCCGGGCAAAATGCTGCTGTAACTGAGCGTCATGATTTTGGTTTTGCGCTTCGAGCGTCAGATTGTGAGCCAGCAGCTGGCTGGCGCGATCGTCCAGACAGAAGGTCAGCGTAGCAAAGGCATTTTCCAGCACGGTCAAACGGCGTTGCTGTTCAGCAATGAAGGCCAGTAATTCCCCAAACGTCATCGCCTCTTCTGGTTTTTCAGTAGTCATGTGCAACACACCTCCTGTAAGCACGACGAGGCAAGAATAGGACATCGTTTAATCAGAGTCTAGCTGGCGCGGGTTTTTCTGGCGAGCGGGAAATAAAAACAAAAAAGCCGGGCGGCGGGCCCGGCAAAAACGGCACAGTGGCGGTTAATCGGTAATAAACCAGTCGTCAGCGCTTTCCCAGGTTTCCTGCAAAATATCGCTGATGCGGTCGCGTGATTCTTTACAGCCGCCAAACACGCTGAGCTGGTTACCACCGGCATAGCGCACTTTGACGTGATGATTGTCGTCGGGAAAATCGCGGGAGATACGGCGAGTGAGTTCAGCGCTCAGTGCATCCAGTGCACCGGCGGGAAGGGGCTGAGTCTTTGCTACGGTAATTTCAACACGCATAAACGCCTCCGGGATAATATACTGGTTATTTGTACAGTATAAAATTCCCGAAGGCAAGCGGCAGATGATTATTCTTTGATGCGCCAGTTAAGGGTTTCACCGGCGAGGAACGGAACCAGCGTATCGTCAGCGACCGTGATGCTCTCCTGCACCGTCCACGGCTCACGCACCAGCGTCAGGGTACCGTCGTTGAGCGGCAGGCCGTAGAACCTGGGGCCGTTCTCAGAGCAGAAGGCTTCAAAATGCTCCAGTGCGCCAAGCTCTTCAAACACGGTCAGATAAGCGGGCAGCGACGTCGGCGCATTAAATACGCCGGCACAGCCGCAGCTGGCTTCTTTCAGATGGCGCAGGTGCGGTGCCGTGTCGGTGCCCAGGAAGACACGACGGTTGCCGCTTGCCACCAGGTTACGCAGCGCTTCCTGATGAATGTTGCGCTTCAGAATGGGCAGACAGTAGAGATGCGGGCGCACGCCGCCCACCAGCATGTGGTTGCGGTTGAACATCAGATGCTGTGGCGTAATGGTCGCGCCAAGCAGTTCATTGCCGGCGGCCACATACTCCGCAGCTTCCTTCGTGGTGATGTGTTCCATCACCACTTTCAGGCCCGGGAACTGCTGGCGCAGCGGCTGCAGCACGGTTTCGATGAAGCGCGCTTCACGATCAAAGATATCAATGTGCGCATCGGTGACTTCGCCGTGCACCAGCATCGGCATACCGATTTCCTGCATGCGCTCCAGCACGCTGGCAATTGAGGCAATGTTGGTGACGCCATGGCTGGAGTTGGTGGTAGCGTGTGCCGGATAGAGTTTTGCCGCCGTAAAAATACCGCTGCGGAAGCCGCGTTCGATTTCGTCCGCATCAAGCGAATCGGTGAGGTAACAGGTCATCAGCGGCGTGAAGTGATGCTCAGCAGGCAGCGCCGCCATGATGCGTGCGCGATACGCTTCGGCAGCCGCAACGCTGGTGACCGGCGGAACCAGATTTGGCATGACAATCGCACGACCATTCACCGCGCTGGTATAGGGCAGCACTGCATTGAGCATCGCGCCATCGCGCAGGTGGATGTGCCAGTCGTCAGGGCGGCGAATCGTGATTTGCTGGGGTTGGGCTGTCATTCAAAAAGGCTCCGGCTGAGGTGAAAACGAAATGGCTCGTTTAGGCCGGGGACTAATCATAAGGGGGCGGGCAACCGTTTGCACGGGATTTTGCAGTGCGGGAGAGAAATAACCACAGGCGCGGCAGGTTGCGCGGCAGGCGCGGGCGGAATAATGCCGGCATCCTGCCACGCTATGCAGGGCCGCCACTGAGAACGGCCGCTTGCAACGTTAATCGGTAAACGGAATCACCAGCTGGCCAGGCTTCACTTCCAGCCCTTTAGCCAGTTTCTTCGCCAGCGCCTCGCCCTTGCTGCGGTCGGCACTCAGCACGTAGGCGGGTTTTTCATTGAAATAGCGCTTGAGGGATTCGTTCAGATACGGCGTAAGGGTTTTCATGATCGACGCCATCTTCTCAGGTTGCACCTGCGCGTCGACGATTTCGAGGTCCTGCAGAAAGATGGCGCCCTGCTGCGCGTTGTACACCGGTTGCGCTTTCATCTTCAGCTGCATTTCGGCCTGCTGCGGACCAAACAGCGAGCTGACGTTGATGTTGGCTTTACCAGACAGCGTCACTTTGCCGGGTTCTTCACGGCCAATCTGGCTGCTCAGGTCGGTCAGTACAATATGGGCATTCACCAGCCCGGACACGCCGATGTCTTTCTCGTAGTTGTTGCGCTTTTGCAGCGCCTGATTCACTTCCTGCTCGCTGATGGTGTATTGCGTCAATTGGTTACAGCCGCTGAGCAGCACGGCAAAAAACAGGGCAAACAGCCCGGGAAACGCCTTCTTCATCATTTCTTCTTCCTGGTTGATACGGCCAAACAGCCTTAAGCCTGCCTGATTCAGGGCCAGGTGTCACCAGGAGAGAGATGAGAAACGCAGCCGCGCGCTTCTCATCACAGCGCCATCAGGCCGCAATCGACGACAGCAGATTCACCTGCGTCTGTTTCGCCATATTATCGCGGTAGTCGGCAACGCGGCTCGGCCACTCGATACCGGAAACCAGCGTCAGCGAGCGCAGCAGCGGAAACAGATGAATGTCATCCTCAGACAACTCGCCGTTCACCGCATTGGGTTTGACGATCAATTTATCCAGCTGGCGCAGATCATCGCTGATATTTTTGATGAAACCCGGGGCATGCTTACGCAGTTCGGCAAAGTCTCCGAGGCTGGCCTGTTTCTTTTCGCGGAAGTAATCACGTGCTTCGGGGGTGGCAAATTCAGCAAAGGCGGCCTCGGCGATGCGCGGCAGCAGCAGCTTGTTGATGTAGCCATTGACCCGTCGCAGCCAGTCGGCGATGGCGGGATTTTGCTTGCCGGTCAGCAGCGGCTGGCGATCCTGATTATCGACAAAGCGCACGATATCCATGCTCTCCGGCATCGCACTGCCATCGGCTTTTTGCAGAATCGGCGCCATTTTCTGGCCAATCAGCTTTTTCGGCGTTGCTTCATCGTCATTGAGCATCACAATCAGCTCAACCGGCAGATTTTTCAGGCCAAATATCATGCGTGCTTTGACGCAGAAAGGGCAGTGATCGTAGATGTAAAGTTTCATCCCGTTTCTCCTGTGATTCTCAGGGTGACGGAGGTCACCCTTTTTCCGGACGTGCGGGAAGTATGGAAGAGAACGCCTGAACCGGCAAACTAGCTGCTGAAGATCGCCGGTGCCACCTGGCGCGGCTGGAACTGCCACCACAGCGCCAGTAGCGTGATCATGCCGACGGTGCTGAGCAGCATCCACGGCAGCTCCGGCAGGGCCAGCTGCTGGCCCATATCAAACATCCAGCCGCCACCGGAGTAGCCAATCAGCCCGCCAATTGCCAGGCCGAGCCGGCTGAATCCCATGTAGCTGCCGCGTGCCCGGGCGCTGGCCAGGGACGCACTCAGGGTTTCACGTGCCGGTTCAGCGATGATCGATCCGAGATAGAAAACGGCGATCAGCAAAAACAGCGACGGCAGCGAATCGGTCATGCCAACCGGCAGCAGGCTGAAGGTCATCAGAAACAGCCCGGCCATCAGGCGTGTCTCAAGGCGGAAGCGCTTTTCACTCCAGCGTGCCAGCGGATAGAGCAGGCTGAGCGACAGCAGCGCTTCAATCGCGTACATCCACTTCACCGCTGCCGGGGCGCCCGCCACCTGATTGACCATGACCGGCAGCATCAGCATCACCTGCACGGCGAGAATGTAATAGCCGGTCAGGGTAAAGACATACAGGCGGAAACGGCGGTCGCGCCACACGCGCTGCATTCCCTCGCGCATGGCGATACGCTCCGTAGAGATGCGCCATGCTGGCAGCCACACGGCGTTAAAGATGGCGGCGATGACAAATACCGCCGCACCGACCCAGCACACCAGACGGAAATCCCACGCCAGCAGCCAGCTGCCAATCAGCGCGCCCAGCACTGCGCCGGCGCTGTCCTGCATCATCAGCAGCGAAAAGAAGCGTCCGCGCTCGCGTGCCCGCACCAGTTTCACCACCAGCGCGCTGCGTGGCGGATCGAACAGCGTGCCGCCCAGTCCGGACAGCAGGCAGGCCAGCCACAGTAGCCATGGCTGATGCGCCAGCGCCATACAGGCGAAACCGGCGGCACGCATCAGCATGCCGGTGACAATCAGCGGCCGCGCGCCAAAACGGTCAGCAATGGCCCCGCCGAAGATACCAAGCCCCTGCTGCACCAGCTGACGCAGGCCGAGCGCAATGCCCACCAGCAGCGCGGCCCAGCCAAGCTGTTCCACAAAGTGAATGGAGATCAGGGGAAACACCACAAAGAATCCCATTACCACCAGCATGTTATCGACTAACAGAAACGTTTTTCCAAGGCGTCGTGCCCGCGCAACCCGTGACATGCTGAATCCTGAGCAAGTGAGAAGGAAAAGTGACCAGTTGGTCTATTTTCTGCCTGCTCCGGCGGGAAAAATAGCGTTTTCAGGATGATATTTTTTTATCCAGCCTGAAGAGAAATTAATCCTTAATCGGAATCAATTGCCATGAGCGATGCGCGGGGTTTTACCGCAGCCGGGGTGACGGTTATAGTGAGAAGTAACGCCGCTGGCGTACATCTTTCTTTCGTTATGGATTTCAGGAGTCATGATGTTTGGCTATCGCTCTGCTGGCCCGCGCGTGCGGCTTACCACCGATCGTCTGGTGGTGCGTTTAGTACATGAACGCGATGCCTGGCGTCTGGCGGATTACTACGCCGAAAACCGCGCCTTTCTTAAACCCTGGGAACCGGTGCGCGATGAGAGCCACTGTTATCCTTCCGGCTGGCAGGCGCGCCTGGGTTTAATTGCCGACATGCATAAACAGGGCTCCGCGTTCTATTTTGTGCTGATGGACCCGGAAGAGCATGAAGTGCGCGGCGTCGCCAACTTCAGCAATGTGCTGCGCGGATCGTTTCATGCCTGTTATCTCGGCTACTCGCTGGGAGAAAAGTGGCAGGGGCAGGGCATGATGTTTGAGGCGCTGCAGGCGGCGATCCGCTACATGCAGCGCCAGCAGCGCATTCATCGCATCATGGCCAACTATATGCCGCACAATCAGCGCAGCGGTGATTTGCTGGCGCGCCTTGGTTTTGAAAAAGAGGGCTACGCCAAAGACTATTTACTGATTGATGGCCGCTGGCAGGATCATGTGCTGACGGCGCTTACCTGGCGCGAATGGAACCCGGATCGTCGCGGACAATAATAAAAGGAACACGTAATGAAGATGGCTCTCTCCGCGCAGGCATTGCGCGTGATCGGCTGCCTGCTGGAGAAGCAGGTCACCACGCCGGATCAATATCCGTTATCCCTCAATGGCGTGGTCACCGCCTGTAATCAGAAATCTAACCGTGAGCCGGTAATGAACCTGAGCGAAAGCGAGGTGCAGGCACAGCTCGATGAGCTGGTGAAAAAGCATCTGGTCACCGCTAACAGCGGTTTCGGTCAGCGCGTCAGCAAATATGAACAGCGTTTCTGCAACTCGGCGTTTGGCAATCTGCAGCTGAATGCCGCCGAAGTGGCGGTGCTGACGCTACTGTTCCTGCGCGGCGCGCAGACGCCGGGCGAACTGCGTACCCGCAGTGGTCGTCTGCATGAGTTTCAGGACATGGCCGAAGTGGAACGCACGCTGGAGGGGCTGACGACGCGCGATGACGGCCCCATGGTGGTGCGTCTGGCACGCGAGCCGGGCAAGCGAGAAAGCCGCTATATGCATCTGTTTGGCGGCGAGGTGGCGGACGAGCTATCCGCGAGCCACACAGCGTCGCCTGAGTCTGACGATCTGGCCGTGCGCGTTGCTCAGCTGGAAGCGCAGGTGGCGCGCCTTGATGCTCAGCTGCAGCAACTGCTGCAGCGGGAGGCGTGAAATGACGCTGCGTATTGGTGTGGTCGGGCTTGGCGGTATCGCGCAGAAAGCCTGGCTGCCGGTGCTGGCGCAGGCCAGCGGCTGGCAGCTGGTGGGCGCGTTCTCGCCCAGCCAGGCGCGGGCGCAGCCGATCTGCGACAGTTACCGTATTCCTTATTTTAGTCAGCTGGATGCGCTGGCGGCGGCCAGCGATGCGGTGTTTGTGCACAGCAGCACCGCCAGCCATTTTGAGGTGGTGCAGGCGCTGCTGCTGGCCGGTAAAGATGTTTGTGTTGATAAGCCGCTGGCCGAAACGCTGCAGCAGGCGGAGACGCTGGTGGCGCTGGCGGAAAAGCGCAAACGCAAACTGATGGTGGCCTTCAACCGGCGCTTTGCACCGCGTTACCAGCAGCTGAAAGCGCAGCTGCCGGGCGCGTCCTCGCTGCGCATTGAGAAACACCGGGCAGACAGCGTCGGCCCGCACGACCTGCGCTTTACCCTGCTGGATGACTATCTGCACGTGGTTGATACCGCGCTGTGGCTGGCCGGCGGCAAGCTCAGGCTGGAGCTGGGCCATATCGATACCCATGATGACGGCGCAATGCTCTACGGTGAGCACCATTTCTCGGCCGGATCGCTGCAAATTACCACCAGTATGCATCGCCGCGCGGGCTCGCAGCGTGAAGTGGTCAGCGCCATCTGCGACGGGCGTTACATCGAGATTAATGAGATGCGCGACTGGCGTGAAGAGACGCTTAGTGGCCTGCGCAGTGATGTCCCGCCGGCGTGGCAAAGTCATCTGACCCAGCGTGGCTTCAGCGGTGCGGCACACCATTTTATCCAGTGTGTGGAAAATCAGACGATGCCTGAAACCAGCGGTGAACAGGCGCTGGCGGCGCAGCGTCTGGTGGAAAAACTGTGGCGCGACGCCGTACAGGAATAATCCCTTGTAACACTCAATGCTGGTCATTTCCCACCGCAGCAGTAGACTATCGCCGGACATCGCAGGATGTCCGCGCTAAGTTGCTCATTTATCCGACACTTTTCAGGATGCGCCACTCATTATGAATTTGCTGAAATCGCTGGCTGCGGTCAGTTCGATGACCCTGTTTTCCCGCGTGCTGGGCTTTGCCCGCGACGCCATTGTGGCGCGCGTTTTCGGGGCTGGCATGGCCACCGATGCCTTTTTCGTGGCGTTCAAACTGCCCAATCTGCTGCGCCGTATTTTCGCCGAAGGCGCCTTTTCACAGGCCTTCGTGCCAATTCTTGCCGAATATAAAAGCAAGCAGGGCGAAGACGCCACGCGGGTGTTTGTTGCCTATGTATCAGGCCTGCTGACGCTGGTGCTGGCAGTGGTGACGGTGCTGGGCATGGTCGCAGCTCCCTGGGTAATCGTGGTAACGGCGCCGGGTTTTGCCGATACCGCCGACAAGTTCGCCTTAACCAGTTCGCTGCTGCGCGTCACCTTTCCTTATATTCTGCTGATCTCGCTGGCATCGCTGGCCGGGGCGATTCTTAATACCTGGAACCGCTTCTCCGTCCCGGCGTTCGCGCCCACGCTGCTGAATATCAGCATGATCGGCTTTGCGCTGTTTGCCGCGCCGCACTTCCATCCGCCGGTGATGGCGCTGGCGTGGGCAGTGGTAGTGGGCGGGCTGCTGCAGCTGTTTTATCAACTGCCGCACCTGAAAAAGATTGGCATGCTGGTACTGCCGCGCGTCAACCTGCGCGATGCCGGCGTGTGGCGGGTGATGCGCCAGATGGGCCCGGCGATTCTCGGCGTGTCGGTGAGCCAGATCTCGCTGATCATCAATACCATTTTCGCCTCGTTTCTGGTCTCCGGCTCGGTGTCGTGGATGTACTACGCCGATCGTCTGATGGAGTTTCCCTCTGGCGTGCTGGGCGTGGCGCTCGGCACCATCCTGCTGCCGTCGCTGGCGAAGAGTTTTGCCAGCGGCAATCACGATGAATATTCCCGTCTGATGGACTGGGGCCTGCGTCTGTGCTTCCTGCTGGCGCTGCCGAGCGCGGTTGCGCTGGGTATTCTTTCCGGTCCGCTCACCGTGGCGCTGTTCCAGTACGGCAAATTTACCGCTTTTGATGCGGCGATGACCCAGCGCGCGCTGATTGCCTATTCGGTTGGGCTGATGGGGCTGATCGTGGTGAAAGTGCTGGCGCCGGGCTTCTATTCGCGGCAGGACATCAAAACGCCGGTAAAGATTGCTATCGCCACCTTGATCATGACCCAGCTGATGAACCTGGCGTTTATTGGCCCGCTGAAGCACGCCGGTCTGTCGCTGTCGATTGGTCTGGCTGCCTGCCTGAATGCGGCGCTGCTCTACTGGCAGCTGCGCAAACAGCAAATCTTTCAGCCGCAGCCGGGCTGGCACGGTTTCCTGCTGCGTCTGCTGGTCGCCGTCGCGGTGATGGCTGCTGCGCTGCTGGGCATTCTGCAGGTGATGCCGGCGTGGGAAGAGGGGCAGATGTGGTGGCGGCTACTGCGGCTGGCGGCGGTGTGCGCCATTGGCGGCGGCGCTTACTTCGTGATGCTCGGTTTACTGGGCTTCCGCCCGCGCGATTTTGCCCGCCGCACGGCGGTGTGAGCGCACAATAAAAAAGGGTCGCCCGGTGTGGCGACCCTGATTCAGCGGACCCGCAGCACGGCTGCGTTTAGCCTTTGCGGCTCAGCGTGGTCTGGCCTAAACCGCGGCCGTCCGGGCCGTAAAAGGACTGGGTCTGATGCGGTTTCAGCACCGAAAGTGCCTGTTCGGTAAAGGTCATCTGATGCTGCAACAGCATGCCATTGTGCTGATTGGCGTCGCGCAGACGCTGGGTATGTTGCTGAATGCTGTGCCAGCGGCGTGCGATATCACTGTGACCACGATAAGGCGCTTTGGTACCCAGCGACAGCTCGGTTTTGCGGCGCATTTCGTCCAGATAATTCAACGTCGTCAGCAGCGCGCTTTTATCTTCTGTAATGCGCTGCAGCAGGTTGCCATTGATCCGTCCGGCAGAAAGTTGCTGCTGCTCTTCATCCATCACGACGTTAAGCGAACTCAGCACATCCTGCATTTTATCTAAGGTGGTCAGCAGATTATCCATCGGGACTATTTACCCTCTAAAAACGCCCTGGTATCGGCGATCAGCGCATCGGCGATCTTACCGGTATCCATTTTCAGTTCACCATTACGAATGGCGGTCTTCAGCTGCTCTACGCGCGCTGTGTTAATATCTTTGCTGCCCGGCTGCATCAGCTGCGCCTGAGCGGGACTCAGCGTCACTTCCGCACCATTCTGGCTGGTGCTGGCGGCCGGTGCGCTGTTCTGACGCACTTTTGTCTGGTTGTCGCTGCTGTCACGGGTTTGTACAGTGCTCACCGGTTTTAAAGGCTGCGTTCTGTCGATACTCATGGTGTGGCTCCTGTTAGGGTCAGTTGGGGATCAGCCAACTGAGTCAGCATAGGGTAATATCATTGTTGATATCTCTATCGGCAGAACAACAGCGTTCTTTAACGCTTTATAGCGATATCAGAATATTCCCATCCTCGCTGACACGACCGCTCACCACCTGGCCATTGCTCATGCGCACGCGCACCGTCTGCGCCGCGCTGGCGTTGTTCAACGCACGACCTTCACTGCTGGCATTAAAGCCGTTGCCGCTGGCAATCACCATCACATTCTGACCGGCTTTCACCCGCCACGGCTGGCGCAGCATGGTGGCCGTCACCGGCTGGCCTGGCGCAATGTCACGCAAGGCAATGGCGTCCGCCAGATTGCTGCTGCTGAGCAGCGCGCGCGCCGGCAGCGTATCCAGCCTGCCACTCTCCAGACGGAAATCACTGGCGCTGACGTTGCTGCCGCGCGCCAGCTGACGATTGGCCACCAGATACTCGCCGGTGACCTGCACCTGCACCTGCAGATAGCGACGATTCTGGCCGCAGCTGGCGGCAATGCTCAGATTGCCCCACTGGCGACTGTTACCCGGCAGCAGCAGCTGCGGTGTGTCGCAGGCGGGCCACTGAGTCTGCGGCGTGCGGACCACCACCGTCATACCGGCGGCGTGCTGCGGATCGCGTGCCTGAAAGAACTGAGTCAGCTGCGCGCTGAGATCGGCGGCATAGCCGGGCGTCGCGAAGGCCAGCCACAGCAGGGCCAGCAGGGAAGAAGTTGTACGCATCAACGCATCCTGTCGAAAAGATGGCACTGAGTCTACTCCGCGCACCAAAAATTCAAGGTGAAAAATAGCCACGATTTTTGCTGCTATTCAGACGATAGCCCTTGCTTTTGTCCCATTAAGCTGTCAGCTCGAAATTCTCATTCGCGGAGGAAGCATGCTCGACAAACTCGATGCCGCGCTGCGATTTGGTACAGAAGCATTAAACCTGCGGGCGCAGCGCCAGGAGATTCTGGCGTCTAACATTGCCAACGCCGATACCCCGGGCTACCAGGCGCGGGATATCGACTTTGCCAGCCAGCTGAGCAAGGTGATGCAGAACGGCCGTGCCGAAGGCAGCAGCCTGGCGCTCAATGTCACGTCATCACGTCACATTGAAGCGCAGACCAACTCACAGCCCGCACTGGATCTGCTGTACCGCATTCCCGATCAGCCTGCCGCGGATGGTAACACCGTGGATATGGATCGCGAGCGTACGCAGTTTGCGGATAACAGCCTGAAATACCAAACCGATCTCACCCTCATCAGTAGCCAGATCAAAGGCATGATGAGCGTTCTGCAGGGGCAATAATCATGGCATTGCTGAATATCTTTGATATCGCCGGTTCTGCGATGACCGCACAGTCACAGCGGCTCAACGTCAGCGCCAGTAACCTGGCCAACGCCGACAGCGTCACCGGGCCGGACGGTCAGCCGTACGTGGCGAAGCAGGTGATTTTCCAGACCGATGCCGCTCAGGGCGCGGCCACCGGCGGCGTCAAAGTGGCCGGTGTCGTGAACGACCCGACGCCCGCCAAACTGGTGTATGACCCGGGTAATCCGCTGGCTGACCAGAAAGGCTACGTCAAAATGCCTAACGTCGACGTGGTCGCCGAAACCGTTAACACCATGTCCGCGTCGCGCAGCTATCAGGCCAACGTCGAAGTGCTGAACACGGTGAAGTCAATGATGATGAAAACCCTCACCATGGGTCAGTAACGGAGACGCATTATGAGCCTTGCAGTAGGGATTAAAGACAACCTCGACCCCACGGTCCTCAGCTCCAGCAGCAGCACCGGCAGCGGCAACAGCGCGCAGGATCTGCAAAACCAGTTCCTGAACATGCTGGTGACGCAGCTGAAAAATCAGGACCCGACTAACCCGATGGACAACAGTCAGCTGACAACCCAGCTGACGCAGATCAACACCCTGAGCGGCATTGAAAAACTCAATACCACGCTGGGATCGATCTCCGGTCAGATCAGCACCAGCCAGTCGCTGCAGAGCTCAACGCTGATCGGCCATGGCGTGATGGTGAAGGGCAGCCAGGTGCTGGTCGGCAGCGGCACCAGCACGCCGTTTGGCGTGGA
>NZ_SDFT01000039.1:0-15428 GCF_004916815.1 Pantoea sp. R102 | reverse complement strand
TCTCACCAGTTACTGGCTGGAGAAAGGCAGCTATTTGCTGGTGATGGCGCTCGGCAGGTGGGCATGACCGCAGCCGCAGTCAGCATGGTGCTGATGATGCGGCCTTACCGCGCGAATCTGGAGCCCGGTTGCCGGACGGAACGCGCGGCGTAACCCCTGCAGCGCGCGCCAGCCCACCCAGACGCCGAGCGCGCAACAGCTGGCCGGTGCGGTGAGCGGCAGAACCCAGGCGCTGGTGGTGCTGTCGATGGGGCTGCGGCCCTGTTCCGGTGCCATCATGATGCTGTTGTTTGCCAAAGTGATTGGCGTATATGGCTGGGGCGTGGCCTCGGCGCTGACCATGGCGCTGGGCACCGCGCTCACCGTGTCGCTGCTGGGTTTGCTGGTGCAGCGCTCGCGCGTGCTGGCGGTGCGCCTCGGCAGGGTCAGCAGCACAGGGGCAGCGCAATGGTTGTTGCCGGCCGTGATGCTGGCTGGCAGCCTGCTGTTGCTGCTGGCCGGCTTTATTTTATGGCACAGTGCTACGCCCGGCTTCGGTGGCGGTCTGCGTCCTTTTTAATTAATACGCTTTAAAAAATAAGCGCAGCATGTTCCCTGAATATGCTGCGTTTTTTTTTGCCCGCGACGCAGAGTTTAATTTCTCTTGCCCGACGATCTGGTGAAAAGAGTTTTCTCTGTCTACGCTAGATAATATCAAAAAGGACAGGGTGTGCTCTTATATGCGTTACTCTTTATCGTCAATGTTTGTGAGGAAATAAATATGCCTGAAACCTGGACTAATAATGGCAGCACGGAAACGGTGGTGGAAACGCACGGCGGTTTACCGTTGAAACGCATTTCCTGGAGTGCCGTATTTGCAGGGGTGATTGCGGCATTAATCATTCATATTTTACTGGGGCTGCTGGGAACCGCAATCGGTGCCACGACCATCGATCCCCAGCAGGAACAAAATCCGCTGGAACACCTCGGGACCGGGGCGCTGATTTGGACCGGGGCCAGCATGCTGATTGCGCTGGCGGTCGGTAGCTACGTTGCCGGACGGCTGGCTCAGCGCGAAGGTGCGCTGCACGGTCTGCTGATGTTTGGTGTCAGTACCCTGATTACACTGTGGCTGGCGATTTCACTTGCCAGCGGTATTATCGGCGGCGCCTTTAATATTTTAGGCTCCGGTTTTAATGCCCTGGGGAACGGTATTTCTGCGGTAGCGCCATCGGTGACCAATATGGCGAAAGAGAAGCTGCAGGAAAATAATATCAACCTGGATGATTTGCAAAATGAATTGCAAACCACGCTGCGCCAGACCGGCAAACCGGAACTGCAGCCGGAAAATTTACAGCAGGATGTAAATAGCGAAGCGAATAATGCGCAAAACCAGGCGAAACAGACGGCACAGAATCCACAGAATGCCGACAATGATATTGCCAATTGGATCCGTGGTGTACTGAGTCGCCATGCCGATACGCTGCAGGCGGCAGACCGCGATGCGCTGAAAAACATTATTAAAGCGCGGACCGGAAAAAGCGATCAGGAAGCGGAGCAGATCGTTAATCAGACTGAGCAGAGCTATCAACAGGCGATGCAGAAATATCAGCAGCTGAAGCAGGAAGCGGAGCAGAAAGCGCGTGAAGCCGCAGAGAAAGCCGCGGCGGCAACGGCGAAAGCCAGCTGGTTTGCCTTCTTCATGATGCTGATCGAGGCGGTGCTGGCGGCGGTCCTCGGTGGTGTCGGTCGGCGTACCCAGCCGCGCACCGTGTTAACCCACGAGCGTCGCTAATAAAGTCGGTAATAAAAAAGGCGGCTGATTTAGCCGCCTTATTTTTGCTTAGCGCTTCAGCGCTTCGCTCAGTTCTTCGCGCATGCTGGCCAGCATCGCCTTCACCACACGCGGGTTACCGGCCACCAGGTTGCCAGACAACATATAGCCGTGGTTACCGGTGAAATCGGTCACCAGACCGCCCGCTTCACGCACCAGCAGTTCACCGGCAGCGAAATCCCATGGCTTCAGGCCAATCTCAAAGAAACCGTCAACGCGACCTGCGGCCACATAGGCCAAATCCAGCGCAGCAGAGCCGGTACGGCGGAAATCAGCGCACTGGGTAAACAGTTTTGCCACGATGTTGATGAACGGCGTGGCGTGCTGCTTCAGCTTGAACGGGAAGCCGGTAGCCAGAATGGTGCCGTCGAGGTCACGCGCCGTGCTGCCGCGCAGGCGATAGCCGTTAAGCTGCGCGCCCTGACCGCGTACAGCGGTAAACAGTTCGTTACGCATTGGATCGTAAACCACCGCCACTTCGGTGCGGCCTTTGATGCGCACGGCGATAGAAACAGCAAAGTGGGGCAGACGTTTGATGAAGTTGGTGGTGCCATCCAGTGGATCGATTACCCATTGAACATCCTGATCGTCGCCCGCCAGCTCACCGCTTTCTTCGGTGATGATGGTGTGTTGCGGGTAAGATTTGCGAATCACTTCGACAATCAGACGTTCTGCGTCGCGGTCAACATTGGTAACGAAGTCGTTGCTGCCTTTCTGGCTGGCTTCGACGGCGTCCGGGGTTTCATAATTCTTGGCAATTAAATTTCCGGCCTTGCGCGCTGCGCGCACGGCGATGTTGAGCATCGGATGCATCGGTATCTCTCACTGGATGTTAAAGAACGGGGTGAAAACGGCGCGGAGTATATCAGGGTGTTCAGCAAATGTCCTGCTTTTATGTTAGGATGCGCGCCATCATTTCCTTATCGCTATCTATTATGCTGCAAAATATCCGAATCGTACTGGTAGAAACCTCGCACACCGGCAACATGGGTTCCGTTGCCCGCGCCATGAAAACCATGGGCTTAAGCAACCTGTATCTGGTCAATCCGCTGGTGAAACCGGACTCGCAGGCTATTTCACTGGCAGCCGGTGCCAGCGATGTGATCGGTGAGGCGAAGATCGTCGATACGCTGGATGAGGCGATTGCCGGCTGTAGCCTGGTGGTGGGCACCAGCGCACGCTCGCGCTCGCTGCCGTGGCCGATGCTTGACTCGCGTGAATGCGGCATCAAAAGCGTGGAAGAGGGCCAGCAGGCGCCGGTGGCGCTGGTGTTTGGTCGCGAGCGCGTGGGCCTGACCAACGAAGAGCTGCAGAAGTGCCACTATCATGTCGCCATTCAGGCCAACCCGGAGTACAGCTCGCTCAACCTGGCGATGGCGGTGCAGATTATTGCCTATGAAGTGCGCATGGCGTGGCTGGACGCGCAGGAGAAAGCCAGTCCGCAGCCGCAGTACGAAGCCTCGCCGTATCCGCTGGTTGACGATCTGGAGCGCTTCTATCAGCACATCGAGCAGATGATGCTGAACAGCGGCTTTATCCGCCAGGGCACACCGAGCCAGGTGATGAGCAAACTGCGTCGCCTCTATACCCGTGCGCGTCCGGAGCGCGATGAACTCAACATTCTGCGCGGCATGCTGTCGTCGTTTGAAAAACCCAAAAACGACAAGGGTAATAGTTGAGTAAAACACCAGGTTAAATAGTTGAGCGAAATACTCGGTTAAATAGTTGACCAAAATACTCGGGAATGTCAGACTGGCCTCCATTCTTCAGATAACCCGCCGACTCGCTGGCGGACGCTTACGAGGTTGTATGCTATGAGACTGACATCCAAAGGACGTTATGCCGTAACCGCTATGCTGGACGTTGCCCTGCACTCGCACGAGGGCCCGGTACCGCTGGCCGATATTTCAGAGCGTCAGGGCATTTCGCTCTCCTATCTGGAGCAGTTATTCTCGCGTCTGCGTAAGCACGGTCTGGTGGCCAGCGTGCGGGGTCCGGGTGGCGGTTATCTGTTAGGCAAAGACGCCGGCGCGATTGCAGTTGGCGCGGTGATCACCGCGGTGGACGAATCCGTTGACGCCACCAAATGCCAGGGTAAAGAGGGTTGCCAGGGCGGCGAGCGTTGCCTGACCCACGTCCTGTGGCGCGACCTGAGCGAGCGCATCAGCGATTTCCTCAACAACATCACGCTGGCGGAACTGGTGAATAACCAGGAGATCCTCGACGTGGCCGATCGCCAGAACAGCGTTGATAATCGTCGCTTCCAGCAGCATCGCGTGCAGGAAACCATCAACGTCAATCTGCGCGCCTGATCCTCTCCCGTTCAGCCTCTGCTGTTAACCCAGGAGAGGCTGAATCGTGCTATAAAGACGTATGATTTTTTATACGGAGTTTTAGCGCAATGAAATTACCGATCTACCTGGATTACGCAGCGACAACGCCTGCGGATCCGCGTGTCGCCAGCAAAATGATGCAGTTCCTCACTTTGGATGGCACCTTCGGTAACCCCGCTTCCCGTTCCCACCGTTTTGGCTGGCAGGCTGAAGAGGCCGTTGACGTGGCGCGCAACCAGGTTGCCGAACTGATCAACGCCGATCCACGCGAAATCGTGTTTACCTCTGGTGCCACCGAGGCCGATAACCTGGCGCTCAAAGGCGCGGCGCAGCAGCATCAGGCGCGCGGTAAACACATCATCACCAGTCAGACCGAACACAAAGCGGTGCTCGACAGCTGTGCTCAGCTGGCGCGCGAAGGCTTCGACGTCACCTTTCTGCAGCCCGGCGCGGACGGCATCGTCACGCCTGCGATGCTGGAGGCGGCACTGCGCGACGACACCGTGCTGGTGTCGCTGATGCACGTCAATAATGAAACCGGCGTGATTCAGGACATCGCCGCGCTGGGCGCGCTGTGTCACGCACGCGACATCCTGTTCCACGTGGACGCCACGCAAAGCGTGGGCAAACTGCCGCTCGATGTCAGCGCGCTGCCGGTGGATTTGATGTCGTTCTCAGCGCACAAACTGTACGGGCCGAAAGGCATCGGCGCGCTGTGGGTGCGGCGTAAACCAAAACTGCAGATCGACGCGCAGATGCACGGCGGCGGTCACGAGCGCGGCATGCGTTCGGGGACCTTACCGGTGCACCAGATTGTCGGCATGGGCGAGGCCTATCGCATCGCGCGCGAAGAGATGGCGGACGAGAGTGCGCGTCTGGCTACGCTGCGCCATCGTCTGTGGCAGGGCATCAGCACGCTAAGCGACGTACAGCTCAACGGTTCACTCGAACAGGGCGCGCCGAACATCCTCAATATCAGTTTTGCCCACGTCGATGGCGAATCGCTGATCATGGCGCTGAAAGATCTGGCGCTGTCGTCGGGATCCGCCTGCACCTCAGCCAGCCTTGAACCCTCTTATGTCCTGCGCGCCATGGGCGTGGATCAGCAGCTGGCTTACAGCTCGCTGCGCTTTTCGCTGGGGCGCTTTACCACGCAGGAAGAGATCGATTATGCCATCGGGGTAGTACATAAAGCGGTAACGCGCTTACGGGCGTTGACGCCGGCCACTTCCCGCTAAATTTTCGCCCTGCGCCGGTCAGTGCGCAGGGATAACAAACGCAAACGGAGCCACGCGATGACAACACAACCCATGACGATTACGCTCAGCTCCCAGGCCGCCGACGCGCGCTGGGGCGAGAAAGCCTTGCTGAGCAGCAATGAAAGTGGCATGACCGTTCACCTGACCGGTGCCGATGCGCTGATGAGCATTCAACGTGCCGGACGCAAGCTGGACGGTCAGGGCATCCGCCACGTCGCGCTGAGCGGCGACGACTGGGATCTGGAGAAATGCTGGGCGTTCTGGCAGGGTTTCCGCAGCCCTAAAGGTCAGCGTCAGGTCGAATGGCCGGCGCTGAGTGATGCCGATCAGGCCGAATTTGATCGTCGCCTGAAGATCGTTGACTGGGTGCGCGACACCATCAACCTGCCCGCGGAAGATCTGAGTCCGGAGCAGCTGGCGCACAGCGCGATCGATCTGATCAGCGAAGTAGGCGGTGACGCGGTGAGCTATCGCATCATCAAAGGTGAGGATCTGCGTGAGCAGGGCTATGCCGGGATTCATACCGTAGGCCGCGGCTCGACGCGTCCGCCAGTGCTGCTGACGCTGGACTTTAACCCCGGCGGCGACGACAGTACGCCGGTGTACGCCTGCCTGGTGGGCAAAGGCATCACCTTTGATACCGGTGGCTACAGCCTGAAGCAGAGCGCGTTCATGGATTCGATGAAATCAGACATGGGCGGCGCAGCAACGGTGACCGGTGCGCTGGCGCTGGCGATTGCGCGCGGCCTGGATAAACGCGTGAAGCTGTTCCTGTGCTGCGCCGATAACATGGTGAGCGGCAACGCGTTCCGCCTTGGCGACATCATCCGCTATCGCAACGGGAAATCCGTTGAAGTGATGAACACCGATGCCGAAGGGCGTCTGGTACTGGCCGACGGGCTGATCGACGCCAGCGAACAGCGTCCGCAGCTGCTGATTGATGCGGCCACGCTGACCGGTGCCGCGAAAACCGCGCTGGGCAACGATTACCATGCGCTGTTTACCTTTGACGACGTGCTGGCGGAGTCGCTGCTGGGCAGCGCCACCAGCGAGAATGAAGCTTTCTGGCGTCTGCCGCTGGCCGAATTCCACCGCAACCATCTGCCGTCCAACTTTGCCGATCTGAATAACATCGCCAGCGCGGCACATGCAGCGGGCGCCAGCAGCGCGGCAGCGTTTCTCTCGTGGTTCGTCAGCAACTATCAGCAGGGCTGGCTGCACATTGACTGCTCCGCGACCTATCGCAAAAGCGCGGTCGATCAGTGGTCTGCCGGTGCGACAGGCCTTGGCGTGCGTACCATTGCCAATCTGTTACTGAAATAATCCCGACAACGGCAGGCTGCAACCTGCCGTCTTTTTTGGAAGCCTATCCCTTATGAGTAACCGTCTTGAAGAGGTGCTGAAGCTGGCGGCCACCGAGCCTGCGCACCGTCCGGAATTTTTTCAGCTATTGCTGGAGGCCGATGTCTGGGTGCCGGGCGAAAGTCCCGCGGAGCAATTTGATGCCACCTCGCCGGTAGAATTACAGCACTGGGAAAAAGAGGGCGGCGGCAGCGTGATCCCTTTCTTTACCTCAGAAGCAGCGATGAGCGAAGCTATCCAGGGTGAGCAGCCGTACCTGCGTTTACCGACGCGCACGCTGTTTGAAATGACGCTGGGCGAAACGCTGTTCCTCAATCCGAAACTGCCGGCCGGCAAAGAGTTTTCACCCGGCGAGATCGCGCATCTGCTGGGCGAAGAGGGCAGTGCGCTGAGCCAGCAAACGGTGCTGGAGGGCGGTCATGCATTGCTGCTGTCCGAAGTGGCCGAGCCGCCAGCGCAGATGATCGATTCGCTGACCCAGCTGTTTGCGAAATACAAACAGGTGCGTCGCGCCTACCTTGCCAGCATTCGTGAGCGTGCCGATGAACAGGCGAATCTGTTGATTGGGATTGAAGCCGACAGCGATATTGATGCGATTATTCAGGCGGCCGGCAGCGTGGCGACAGATACGCTGCCCGATGACGCGCCGATTGATATCTGTGAAGTGGTCAGCAACGAGCAGGGTGTCAGCCATTTCTTCACCGCGCACATTACGCCGTTTTATGAGCGCCGCTGGGGCAGTTTCCTGCGCGATTTCAAAGGCAGCCAGCGGATTATCTAGTGCCGGTGCGCATCAGTGCGCCGGTAAATCGCACCGATGCTACCAGGTGCGCATAAATGCGTCATCAACATCGTACCGATTTCACCCAGGTGCGCATTAATGCGCACCCTACATGTAGGGTCGCCGTTCACGGCGACCGGATAAATGTGTGTAACATCCGACAACGCGCACCTTACGGCGACCGGATAAATGTGCACAACATCCGACAACGCGCACCTTACGGCGACCGGATACACTTATTTCTCAATCGGTAAATCGTCGCGGCTGCCCCATTCTCCCCATGAACCGTCGTACAGCGTCACGTCACGCACGCCCAGCGCGGTCAGCGCCAGAATCACCACCACCGCCGTCACGCCGGAGCCACAGCTGGCGACAATCGGCTGATCCAGCTTAATGCCTGCCTTTGCAAACAGAGCGCGCAGCTCGGCGGCCGGTTTCAGCTCACCGTTGGCCACCAGATCGTTCCACGGCATATTCAGGCTGTGCGGGATATGGCCGCGCAGCAGGCCGGGACGCGGCTCATCCACTTCGGCATTGAAACGGTTGGCCGCGCGCGCATCGACAATCTGCGCACCGCCTTCGTGGCTGATCAGCAGCACATCGGTCAGGCGCTTCACCTGGCTGCTGTCGTACTGCGCGTTGAACTCGCCCTCAGGCAAATCCACCGGACCGGTTGCCAGGCTGAAGCCAGCGGCTTTCCAGCCCTGCAGGCCGCCCGCCAGAATCGACACCTGTTCACAGCCAAAGGCACGCAGCATCCACCAGGCGCGCGGCGCGGAGAACAGATTACCTTCGTCGTACACCACTAGGTGCTTATCCTGGCTGATGCCCAGCTCGCGCATCGCCACGGCAAAGGTCTCTGCGCGCGGCATCATATGCGGATACGGACTGGTGTGATCGGACAGCGCTTCGATGTTGAAAAAAGGCGCATCCGGCAGATGCCCGGCCAGATACTCCGCCGTGATATCGCGCACCGCTTCCTGACCTGGCGGCAGCATGCGGGCATCCAGCACCTGCAAACGCTCTTCGTGGTAATGTTCATTCAACCAATCAGCGGACACAAACATGGCTGTCATAGCAACCTCTTCTCCATCAGCGGCAAAGGCCCAGTGTCCGGGAATGTGAAGGCTATCTCAAGGGTAACATTGCTAAAGTTGGCGGCTTGATGTGAAATTGCGCAGCACAACACGTTTAACCTTTTGGGGCTGGTGAGGGAATTACCATGGCAAGATGTGTAAAACGACTGCTGTTCAGCGTGCTGATCGGCGGCGCATTACTGGGCGGCGCGCAGCCGTCGCTGCAGGCGGCTGATACGCCTGCGCCGCAGGCCGCGACACGCGCTCTCGCGGTGATCGACCTGTCCGAGCTGCAGCTGGACGGCGCGGCGGCGCTGGTACTGACCTTCAACCGCGCGCTCGACGGTCAGCAGGATTTCAACCACTGGATCAGCCTCACCGATGACAGCAGCGGCAAGGTCGACGGAGGCTGGGAGCTGGCGCAGAACGGCAAAGTGCTGCGCTTCCGTCATCCGCAGCCGGCGCGCAAGCTCACCGTCACCGTCAATGCCGGCCTGAAGGCCGCGGATGGCAGTGCCTTAGCCAGCCCATTCAGCCAGACACTCACCACGCGCGACATCCAGCCGATGGTCGGTTTCGCCAGTCGTGGCTCGCTGCTGCCGCTGCGCCTGGCGCAGGGACTGCCGGTGCTGGCGCTCAACGTTAACCAGATCGATGTTGATTTCTTCCGGGTGAAAAATGCCTCACTGGCAGATTTTCTCGCCCAGTGGAATTACGGCAACAATTTGTCGTACTGGGAATCGCGCGATCTGCTGAAAAACGCCGATCTGGTTTACAGCGGCCGCTTCGATCTCAACCCGGCACGCAATACGCGGGAAAAAATGCAGCTGCCGCTCGGCGACGTCGCGGCGCTGAAACAGCCGGGTGTCTATCTGGCGGTGATGAAACAGGCCGGCACCTACAACTACACGCAACCGGCGACACTGTTCACCCTGAGCGACATTGGTTTGTCGCTGCATCGCTTCCCGGGCCAGCTCGAACTCTTTAGCCAAAGTCTTGCCAGCGGTGCGCCGTTAGAAGATGTCACCATTCAGCTACTGGATGAAAAAGGCCAACAGCTGGCGAGCGGCAGCAGCGACAGCGAGGGGCATCTGCGTTTAGCGGCTAACGCCAAAGGCAAGCTGCTGCTGGCGACCAGTAAAGGCCAGACTTCGCTCATCGACCTTAATCACCCGGCGCTGGATCTGGCCGAATTCCCAATTGATGGTCCGCAAGGCTACGACAAACAGTTCTTCATTTTTGGCCCGCGCGATCTCTATCGTCCTGGCGAAACGGTCATCGTTAATGCGCTGCTGCGCGATGCCGATGGCAAACCACTGCCGCCGCAGCCGGTGAAAGCTGAAGTGGTGCAGCCGAATGGTGAAGTGGCACAAACCTTCGTCTGGCAGCCAGAGAACGGCGTTTATCAACAACGTTTTGCCTTACCGGCCTCGGCGATGACCGGTAAATGGACGCTGCGTATTAACAGCGGCGACAACCAGCCGCGCAGCTGGCCGTTCAATGTAGAAGATTTCCTGCCCGAACGGATGGCGCTGTCGCTTAAAAGCAACACTCAGCCTCTGTCGCCAGATGCCGACGTCACCTTTGCTGTCGAAGGTCGCTATTTGTATGGCGCGCCAGCGACAGGCAACGAACTGCAAGGCCAGCTGTTCCTGCGCCCGGCGCGTGAAGCGGTCGCTGCGTTGCCAGGTTATCAGTTTGGCGACATCACTGAGGAACTGAAACGTAGCCTTGATGATGTGGATGAAAAGCTGGACGACAGCGGCAGGCTGCAGCTTAAGGTTGAAAGCAGCTGGGCGGAGAGCCACTCTCCGCTCAACCTGATTTTGCAGGCTAGCCTGCTGGAGACCGGCGGTCGTCCGGTAACGCGGCGTGCCACGCAAGCGATCTGGCCTGCGGCCGCGCTGCCGGGCATTCGTCCGTTGTTTAACAGCGAATCAGTGTACGACTATCGCACCGATCGTTATAACGATGAGCCAACCGTGCCGGAAAACAGCCTTGCCGAATTTGACGTGGTGTACGCCAATGCGCAGGGCGAAAAGCTGGCGGCGCAGGATCTTGATGTGCGTTTGATCCACGAACGTCGCGACTACTTCTGGAGCTTCTCCGACAGCGAAGGCTGGCAGTCACGTTACGATGAAAAAGATCTGCAGGAAGAGCAGCAGCGCATCAGCATTGCGGCGGGCGGCAGCCAGAAAGTCAGTTTCCCGGTAGAGTGGGGCACCTATCGTCTTGAAGTGCATGCCGGTGACAACATCGTCAGCAGCGTGCGTTTCCAGGCAGGTTACTGGTGGCAGGACAACACCAACGGCACCGGCGCGCTGCGTCCGGATCAGGTCAAACTGAAGATCGACAAAGCCGCCTATCAACCCGGCGACACCGCGCGTGTCACGGTGGAATCCCCGGCGGCTGGCAAAGGCTATTTGCTGGTGGAGTCGAGCAGCGGCACCTTGTGGTGGCAACCGCTGGATGTGCCAGCGGGCGGCGCTACCATTAATGTGCCAGTCAGTGCGGAGTGGAAACGCCACGATCTGTATCTTAGCGCGATTGTGGTGCGCGACGGCGACAAAGCGAACGGCACTACGCCAAAACGCGCGGTCGGCTTGTTGCATCTGCCGATGGCAACCGCCGCGCGCCGCCTGACGCTGGCGCTTGAGGCACCGGACAGGATTCGGCCGGAACAAACCGTGCAAGTCAAGGTTAAAGCCCGCCGCGAGGGCGGTGCGCTGCCGCAGCAGGTGCAGGTGTTGCTGTCGGCGGTGGACAGCGGCGTGCTGAGCATTACCGACTATGCCACCCCCGATCCGTGGAACGGCTTCTTTGGCCGCAAGCGCTACAACGCCGATCAGTATGACGTGTTCGGGCAATTGATTGAGGGCGGAGGCAAACTGGCGGCGCTGCGTTTTGGCGGTGACGGGGATGATGCCGATGCGCTGTCGCGCGGCGGTAAAAAGCCGGTCACCGAGGCGCAGATTGTGGCGCAGCAGCTGCAGCTGGTGACGCTGGATGCCAGCGGCGAGGGCACGCTGGAACTGCCGGTACCGGCCTTTAACGGCGAGCTGCGGCTGATGGCGCAGGTGTGGAGCGAAGACAGTTTCGGCGCGGCAGATCGTAAAATGGTGGTCGCCGCACCGCTGGTAAGCGAACTGGCGACGCCGCGCTTTCTTGCCAGCGGCGATCAATCAACACTGGCGCTGGATTTGACCAACCTTACCGATCAACCTCAAACGTTGAACGTCGCGGTTAACGCAAGTGGTTTGATTGCACTCAACGGCCAAATCCCGGCCAGGGTGCAGCTGGCGAAAGGGGCGCGCACCACGCTGGCGATTCCGGTTAAAGCGCAGGACGGTTTTGGTGAGGGCGACGTGCAGGTGACCGTTTCGGGGCTGAGCCTGCCGAACGAGACGCTGGCACCGAGCGTGCGCCGCTGGAAGATTGGCGTGCGTCCGGCTTATCCGGCGCAAACCCTGAGTTTCGATAACGTAATGAACAGCGGGCAGCGCTGGCAGGTGATGGCGAGCGCTTTCAACGGCCTGCAGGCCAGCACGCTGAGTGGCCAGCTGTCGCTGAGTTCTCAGCCGCCGCTGAATATCGCCAGCTACATCAGCCAGCTTTACGCTTATCCCTATGGCTGTCTGGAGCAGACCGCCAGCGGCATCTGGCCTTCACTCTTCACCAATCACGCCCAGCTCAGCGCGATGGGCATCAAAACCAGCAGTGATGAGGCGCGCCGCGCGGCAATTGACACCGGCATTGCGCGCCTCGCCGGCATGCAGCGCGGTAACGGCAGCTTTGGCCTGTGGAGCAAAGAGAGCAGCGAGGAGTTCTGGCTCACCGCTTACGTCACTGACTTCCTGCTGCGTGCCAGCGAAGCGGGCTACAGCGTGCCGGAGGGCGTGATTAATCGCGCCGACCAGCGCCTGCTGCGTTATTTGCAGGATCCGGCGCAAATCGAAACCAGCTGGAGTAGCGATGCCGATGCGCTGCGTTTTAGCGTGCAGGCCTACGCGGGGCTGGTGCTGGCGCGTCAGCAGCAGGCGCCGCTCGGCGCGCTGCGGGCGCTGTATGACCAACGCGCCGAGGCGAAGTCCGGACTGGCGCTGGTGCAGCTTGGCGTGGCGTTGCAGCAGATGGGCGATACGCAGCGCGCGCAGCTGGCGCTGATGCAGGGCATCGCGCTGCAACGCCAGCCTGACATGTGGCTGGGCGATTACGGCAGTCCGTTGCGTGACCGCGCGCTAACGCTGGCGCTGCTGACGGAAAATCAGCTGCTGCCGGAGCAGCAGGGGCCATTGCTGATTGAACTGGCGCAAACGCTGCACGGGCAGCGCTGGTTCTCTACGCAGGAGAACAATGCGCTGTTCCTTGCCGCGCGGACGCTGCAGCAGCATCCGGGTGAAGCCTGGCAGGCCACACTGCAGGACCAGTCGCTGCGCAGCGATCGACCGCTGAGTCTCGGGCTGAGCGCGCAGCAGTTGCAGCAGGGCCTGACGGTGACCAGCGACACGCCGTCGCCGCTGTACGGTACGCTCAATGTGGTCGGCTATCCGCGCACCGCGCCGTCACCGGTCAGCAATGTGCTCAGCATCAGTCGCGAATACTTCACGCTGGACGGCAAACCGGCTGATCTCAATAACCTTAAGAGCGGTGAGCTGCTGGTGGTGCGGCTGAAGGTGGGTGCCAGTCAGCGCGTCAGCGATGCGCTGGTGGTGGATCTGCTGCCGGCCGGGCTAGAGCTGGAAAATCAAAACCTGAGCGACAGCAGCGCCAGCCTGGGCGACAGTGCCGATGCGCTGAAAGAGAGCATGATGGACATGCAGCAGGCAAACATTAAACATCTTGAGTTCCGCGACGACCGCTTTGTCGCCGCGCTGGCGCTGGATGGCTACACGCCCGGCACGCTGCTGTATCTGGCGCGCGCAGTGACGCCGGGCAGTTATCGTCTGCCGCCACCGCAGGTGGAGTCGATGTATGTGCCCGCGTGGCGCGCCATCGGCACCACGCCGGAAAAACTTCATGTGCGTTAAGCGCCCGTGACGCAGCGCCACCGACGCCTGTGCGGGCTGGCGCTGCTGCTGCTGCTGCTGATGGGCGCAGTATGGCTGCTGGACCGGCTCGATCCGCTGCCGCTGCGCCAGTTACAGCCGGCGCGGGTGGTGGTAGCGGAAGATGGCACGCCGCTGTGGCGCTTTGCCGATCGACAGGGCGTGTGGCGCTATCCGGTGACGCTGGACGAGGTGTCTCCGGCCTATATTGAGGCGCTGCTGACCTACGAAGACCGCTGGTTCTGGCACCATCCCGGCATTAACCCGCTGGCGATAGTACGCGCCGTCGGGCAAAACCTGCTGCAGCACGGCATTGTCTCCGGCGGCAGCACGCTGACTATGCAGGTGGCGCGGCTGATTGATCCGCAGCCGCGTACCCTGCGTGGCAAAGTGGTGCAGGCGTGGCGCGCGTTGCAGCTGGAGTGGCATCTGTCGAAGCGCGAGATCCTCACGCTGTATCTCAACCGCGCCCCGTTTGGTGGCACGGTTGAGGGCGTCGGCGCTGCCAGCTGGATGTGGCTGGGCAAACCGGCGTCGCAGCTTACCCGCGGCGAGGCGGCGCTGCTGGCGGTGCTGCCGCAGGCACCCAGCCGTTTGCGCCCGGACCGCTGGCCGCAGCGCGCTGAAGCTGCCCGCAATAAAGTGCTGGATCGCCTGGCGCAGTATCAGGTGTGGCCGGCGCAGACCGTCGCCGAAATCAAACAGGAGCCGGTATGGCTGCCGCCGCGTCAGCTGCCGCAGCTGGCACCGCTGCTGGCGCGCCGGCTGCTGTCGCTGTCGCCCGACAGCAAAATTACCTCCACGCTGGATGTGTCGCTGCAGCGCGAACTGGAGAACCTCGCTGCGTCGCTGCAAACCCGGCTGCCGCCGCGCACCTCGCTGGCACTGCTGGTTGTCGACCACAGCAGCATGAAGGTGCGCGGCTACGTCGGCTCGGTGTCTTTCAATGACGACAGCCGCTTTGGCCACGTGGATATGATTGCCAGCGTGCGTTCGCCGGGATCGCTGCTCAAGCCGTTTGTCTACGGCATGGCGCTGGATGATGGCCTGATTCATGGCGAATCGCTGCTGCAGGATGTGCCACGCCGCTTTGGCGACTATCGTCCCGGCAATTTCGACAGCGGCTTTCACGGCCCGGTCAGCGCCAGCGAAGCGCTGCAGCGTTCGCTCAACCTGCCGGCGGTGCAGCTGCTGGAGGCGCTTGGACCGAAAAACGTCGCCGCGCGGCTGCGCAATGTCGGCCTGAATCTGCGTTTTCCGGCGGGCGGTGAACCGAATCTATCGCTGGTGCTGGGCGGCACCGGCGCGCGGCTGGACGACATTGTCGCCGCCTACAGCGCCTTTGCCCGTCACGGTAATGCTGCGCAGCTGCGCTGGCTGCCGCAGCAGCCGCTGCTGCAGCGCCCGTTACTGTCGCCCGGCGCGGCGTGGATTGTGCGCCGCATCCTCGCCGGTGAGGCGCAGCCTGCCGCCAGCGGGGCGGTTGCCGATATCGTGTCGCTGGCGTGGAAAACCGGCACCAGCTACGGCTATCGCGATGCCTGGAGCGTCGGTATCACGCCACGCTATCTGATTGGCGTCTGGGTGGGCAGGCCGGATGCCACACCGGTTGCCGGCCAGTTCGGTTACGCGTCGGCGGTGCCGGTGATGCAGCAGGTTAATCACCTGCTGGCGGGACACCTGCCGGCGCGCGGCGTGCCCGGCGATCCGCGCCCGGCAACGGTCAGCGCCGTCAGTATCTGCTGGCCCGGCGGCCAGC
>NZ_SDFT01000038.1:0-39868 GCF_004916815.1 Pantoea sp. R102 | reverse complement strand
ATCGCAATTGCCGCAGGACGGCGCGGAATAGTAGCTGTAATCCTGATAATCGAGCTTGTCGTAGTGCGCTTTCAGCCAGTGTGGCTCTTCCATCTCCAGCCAGGCGCGAAACGCCTTGAGACGGAACTCCAGCATCCACTCGGGTTCGTTACGTTTGGCCGAAATGGCACGCACCACATCTTCATTGATGCCGTGTGCCAGTTCGTCGGTTTGCAGCTGGGTGAAGAAGCCTTCTTTATAGTTCAGGCTGCCTTCCCAGGTTTGTACATCCTCAGATGCTTCGCTGTGTCGTGACATATTTCACTTACTCGACGCCAAAGCTTTCACCGCACCCGCAGGCGTGCTGAGCTTTAGGGTTGTTGAATTTAAAAATCTGGTTCAGGCCTTCGCGGACATAATCCAGCTCGGTACCGTCAACAAACGGCATCGCCTGAAGCGGCACAAACAGTTTTGCGCCATATTGCTCGAACTGCAGGTCGTCATCGGCAGGCGCTTTCACCAGGTCCATAACGTACCCAAAACCGGCACAGCCGGACTGTTTCACACCCAGTTTCAGGCCCTTAACTTCCGGGTCCTGTTCCACCAGGCTGAGAATCTGTTTCGCTGCCGACTCGGTCAGCGTGAGCCCTTTCCAGACGAATTCGTCAGGTGAAAAAGACGCTGCATTTACTGATGACATAGTGCTACCTCGTAAGTCTGGGCCTTTTCAGGCTATCCCCCTATGGTAGTGATATCAGATATCACTTCAACCTCTTGTTTTGCAGGGATAATCATCTCGTGCTGTTTTTTACTGCTGCTTTATTAAGCATAGTCCCTTCCCACCAGCTTGTGCGCGCCATTCCCGCGCGCGCCGTCAAAACGTAACCTGTTCATAAGCCGTAAATTTTCCAGTTCGCTTTTTACGTTTATGCTCTGATTGATAGGTTACGCCTTTGCTGAATGTAAAGAGATTGTTATTGCCGATTTTTGTAACAGGCAAAGGAAATCAATAAAATTTCACGGCGGGAATTGCATTCCTGGCGCGGTTTAATATGATAATGATTATCATTAACCTACTTTGGGTGGCGACATGACGCTTTCCGTCTCAGCCTGGTTACAACACAAAATCGACGAATATAAGTTTTCGGTCCGTGATATCACCGTCGACTTCTATCTGGCTCAGGCAAAGCTCAACCGCACCGATTGTTCCATTGAACAACTGCGTCGTTTTAACGATACCTGTCTCGACATGGCCGAAATCTGCCAGCTGAACGGCGACGATCACAGCTACCTGCACGCGATGGGCAAGCTGCACCACCGCTTAGTGCAGGAGATGGGCAATGCCGATCGCGATCGCCTGTTCCGTATTCAGGCTTACCAGCTGGCGCGCCTGTCGCTGACCCGTTTGTGTCATCAACTGGCGCTCAGCGGCGACTGGGACCAGGCGACCCGCCTGCAAAGTGATTTCGTCCGCCACGCAGGCTGGATATTCTAATCCAGCTTTGTGACGGCTCCTACAATTTGTTTACATCAATTCCAGCAAAGCCTGTAGCGGATGGCGCATACCGTTGCCCTCGGCGCGTTTCACCTGGCTGCGGCAGGAGAAGCCGGTCGCCAGACAGCGCTGACGCGGCAGCTTCTGCAGTTGCGGATGCCACGACAGTTCATAAATGCCCAGCGAGTTCGCCAGGTTTTTACTCTCGTGACCATAAGTGCCGGCCATGCCACAGCAGCCCACGTTGATGTTCTCCAGTTTCGCGCCAAAGCGGGCAAAAATAGCCTGCCACTGATTGGGCGTTGACGGCAGCGCCGTGACCTCGGTGCAGTGGGCAAACAGATACCAGGCTTCGCCGCTGGCGATCTGCTCCTCGCGCCCGGCCAGCACGCCGTGCAGCCATTCATGCACCAGCTGCACACTGAACGCGCCGCGCTGCTCGCCCAGCACCTGCTGATATTCGTCGCGATAGCACAATACCGTGGCCGGATCGACACCGACCATCGGCACACCGAGCTGCGCCACCCGGTTGAGGAATTCAGCGGTTTTGCCGGCGGTGCGGGCAAAGCGCTGCAGAAAACCTTTCACGTGCTGCGCTTTCCCGTTAGGAGAGAACGGCAGCAGCACCGGCCGGTAGCCGAGTTTTTCAATCAGCCGGATGAAATCGGTCACCAGCTGCGCTTCGTAATAGCTGGTAAACGGATCCTGCACCACCAGCACGTGCTGTTCGCGCTGAGCCACATCCATCGCCTCCAGTTGCTCAAGCGTGACCCGCATCGCCGGGTGGCCGCTCAGCTGCTGCTTCAGGCTCGGCGAGGAGAGCAGCGGCAGATCCACCATGCCGATGTGGCGCTGGCTGAGGTCGCGCATCCACGGCTGTTTCAGGAAGAAGTTTAACACCCGCGGTGCTTTCGCCATCAGCGGCGCATAGCTTTCAACCGACGCCACCAGATGGTCGCTGACCGGGCGCAGATAGCGGGTGTGATAAAGCTGCAGGAAGCGCGAGCGGAAGTTCGGCACATCGATTTTAATCGGGCACTGGGTCGAGCAGGCTTTACACGCCAGGCAGCCGGACATCGCCTCTTTCACTTCATGCGAGAAGTCATATTCGCCCTGCTTCGCATGCCACGAATTGCGCGTGCGCTGAATCAGACTGCGCAGGCTGGCGCCCTGTGCTGGCAAAGCCTGCTCCAGCTTAAGCGGGTCAACGCCCTGCTCCGCCAGCAGGCGCAGCCACTCACGCGTTAGCGTGGCGCGTCCTTTTGGCGAATGGATACGGTTGCGGGTGATTTTCATCGACGGGCACATCGGGCTGCGCACGTCAAAGTTAAAGCACAGTCCGTTGCCGTTACACTCCATCGCGCCGCGCCAGTCATTGCGTACCGTCAGCGGAATCTGGCGATCCCAGCTGCCGCGCGTGGCGGCATCGACCTGCATCATGGGTTCGTCGTTACCCAGCGGCGTACAGATTTTGCCGGGGTTAAGACGATTATCCGGATCGAACGCCGCTTTGATGCGGCGCAGCTCGTTGAACAGCGTTTCGCCAAAGAACGCCGGACTGTACTGGGCACGGAAGCCTTTGCCGTGCTCGCCCCACAGCAGACCGCCGTAGCGCGCGGTAAGCGCCACCACTTCGTCCGAGATCTGCTTCATCAGCATCTCCTGCTGCGGATCGCACATGTCCAGCGCCGGACGCACGTGCAATACGCCGGCATCCACGTGACCAAACATGCCGTAGCTCAGGCCGTGGCTGTCGAGCAGCGCACGAAAATCCACAATGTAATCCGCCAGATGCTCCGGCGGCACGGCGGTGTCTTCCACGAACGGAATCGGTTTGGCGCGCCCTTTGGCGTTGCCAAGCAGACCTACCGCTTTTTTACGCATGTTATAGATGCGCTCAATGCCCGCCAGATCATCACACAGCTGATAGCCCATCACGCCGCCCTGCTGCTGCGCCATCAGCTCATCCAGCCGCGCGCACAGCGTCGTCACCTGCTGCGTAATCAGCGCCGCATCGTCGCCGGCAAACTCGACAATATTCAGGCCGAGCATCTCTTTGCCTGGCACATCGGTGATCAGCTCGCTGACTGAATGCCAGACAATATCCTCGCGCGCCAGGTTCAGCACTTTCGAATCCACCGTCTCCACCGACAGGGCCTGCGCCTCGACCATAAAAGGCGCATTACGCAGTGCGGAATCGAATGAATCGTACTTAATGTTCACCAGCCGGCGCACTTTGGGAATGGGTGTGATATCCAGCCGGGCTTCGGTGATAAAGGCCAGCGTACCTTCGGCGCCGCACAACAGGCGCGTCAGGTCGAAAGTTTGCAAATCATCACTGAACACATGGCGCAGGTCATAACCGGTAAGGAAGCGGTTCAGTTTGGGGAATTTTGCCAGAATCAGTTCACGCTGCTCGCGGCAGCGGTTAAGCACTTCTTTATAGATGCGCCCTTCAGCGGTCGGCGTTGTGGCCAGCTGTTCCGCCAGCGCGGTGGGCATGGCGCGCGTATCAAGAATTTCGCCGCCCAGCAGCACGGCACGCAGGCCTTCGACGTGATCGGAGGTTTTGCCATACACCAGCGAGCCCTGACCGGAGGCATCGGTATTGATCATGCCGCCCAGCGTGGCGCGGTTACTGGTCGACAGCTCCGGAGAGAAGAAAAAGCCGTACGGCCTGAGCCAGGCGTTAAGCTGGTCCTTCACCACGCCGGCTTCTACCCGCACCCAGCCCTGCTCGGTGTTGATCTCGAGGATGCGGTTCATGTAGCGCGACATGTCGACCACAATGCCCTGATTGAGCGACTGCCCGTTAGTACCGGTGCCGCCGCCGCGCGGGGTAAACACCAGGCTGTTAAAACGCGGCTCACCAGCCAGTCGGGCGATCAGCGCCACGTCCGCCGTTGAACGCGGAAACAGCGCCGCATCCGGCAGGAGCTGATAGATGCTGTTATCGGTGGAGAGCGTAAGGCGGTCGGCATAGCTGGTCGCGGTGTCGCCGGTAAAACCTTGTTCTTTCAGCGACTGCAGGAATGTCAGCACCAGTTGAACGAGGCCTGGCGCCTGAGAAATCTGTGGGATCATTATTTCGTGACCGGGATGTTGTAAACGTTTGCGTGGTTAATTTTTTTCAGCTCTTGGTTGTATCACATTTTTTTGCCGCCCGCTGTTTTTTCAGGAAAACGGCCGCGTCGCGCTGCTTTTTCTGTTTAATTTTCAGGAAATAGATCATCATTGTGAAGGCGCCGCTGAGCGCCCTCCTGAAGGATTACTGAGGTCTGTGTTGTGATGAAAAGCCTGCAACGCGGTGTGGATCTACCGCAAATGTTGTTCTCGCTGATGTTTATTTTGCTGATGATCATTGCCTGTCTGTGGGTGGTGCAGCCGTTCATTCTCGGCTTCGCCTGGGCCAGCATGGTGGTGATTGCCACCTGGCCGCTGATGATTCGTCTGCAGCAACTGCTGTGGGGTCGCCGTTCGCTGGCGGTGATTGCCATGACGATTCTGCTGTTGCTGCTGTTTATTATTCCTATCGCGCTGCTGGTCAGCAGCCTGATTGATAACAGCGCGCCGGTCATCGCCTGGGCGACCCAGCGCCATCTGGTGCTGCCGGATCTCGCCTGGCTGCGCGATATTCCCTATGCCGGACGCAAACTCTATTCCAGCTACCATAAACTGATCGACGGCGGCGGCGCGGCGATCATGAGCCAGGTCCAGCCTTATATTGGCCGCACCACCGGCTTCTTTGTCGCCCAGGCCGGACACTTTGGCCGTTTCATGCTGCACCTTGCCCTGATGCTGCTGTTCAGCGTGCTGCTGTACTGGCGCGGTGAGCAGGTTGGTCTCGGCATCCGGCACTTTGCCTACCGCATGGGCGGACGGCGCGGTGACGCCGCCGTGCTGCTGGCCGGTCAGGCGATCCGCGCCGTGGCGCTCGGCGTGGTGGTGACCGCGCTGGTGCAGGGGGTGCTGGGCGGCATCGGCCTGGCGATTTCCGGCATTCCGTATGCCACGCTGCTGACCGTATTAATGATTCTTACCTGCCTGGTGCAGCTTGGACCGTTGATTGTGCTGGTGCCGGCAATTATCTGGCTCTACTGGAGCGGCGACACCACCTGGGGCACGGTGCTGCTGGTGTGGAGCTGCGTGGTCGGTACGCTGGATAACGTGCTGCGTCCGATGCTGATTCGCATGGGCGCTGATTTACCGATGATTCTGATACTTTCCGGCGTCATCGGCGGGCTGATCGCCTTCGGTATGATTGGACTGTTTATCGGTCCGGTCGTGCTGGCGGTCTCTTACCGGCTGGTTTCGGTGTGGATGCATGAAGCGCCGGCGCCGGATGACGATCCGGAAACGGCCATCGAAGCACTGGCCGAACACGAAGAGCCGCAGCCGTAACGCGCTTCCGGCGCATAACCGGGCGTCCAGCCCGGTTTGCTTATCCGCTTTTCCCTCACATCACCCAACGCGATTTGCATTAGTCAGCCGTGGTTAACACTCATTAATCCGTACCACTTAATTTCGCGGCACAATAATTTTTTCCATTAGTGATTTTTAAGAAAAAACGCACTTTTCAGCGTTTAAGCCCGATCGCACCGATAAAATGATTATTTTTCGCACTGATTCCTGTGCCGGATGGGTCATAAAACGTAATGAAAGATTATCAGCTTTAAACTAATAAGAGGATTCTTAAAGACGCCAGCGGCGGCGGTGAATAACATGTTCACTATGTTTTAAATCAAGCCACTGATTTTTAAACAACCTTTTTCCCCTGAGTAAAGTGAAGAATTGCTGTGTGTAGTCTTTGCCCATCCCCTGTGATGGGCTTTTTTTTGCCTGCAATTCAGCGATAAACAGAGCGGCCCGGCGGCGAACGCCGTCAGCGCTGGGTTTATGGCAATCTTAAGTGATGAAAAGTGGAATGGGATATGGGACAGGTGCCCGACGGTTGCCGGGCACCAGGCAGGTATAACAGATTACGCTTTGGCCGCGTCCAGCTCAGCCAGGCTCAGCCAGGTTTCCACCACGGTATCCGGATTGAGCGACAGGCTGTCGATGCCCTGCTCCATCAGCCAGGCAGCAAAGTCCTGATGATCTGAAGGCCCCTGGCCGCAGATGCCGACGTATTTGCCCTGCTTCTTCGCTGCCTGAATCGACATCGACAGCAATGCCTTCACCGCATCGTTACGCTCATCAAACAGCGCCGACACCACGCCGGAGTCGCGATCCAGCCCCAGCGCCAGCTGCGTCATGTCGTTGGAGCCGATAGAGAAGCCGTCAAAGTGCTGCAGGAACTGTTCTGCCAGCAGCGCGTTGGACGGGATCTCGCACATCATGATCACCTTCAGTCCGTTCTCGCCGCGTTTCAGGCCCTGCTTCGCCAGCTCGGCTACCACGGCTTCGGCCTGATCGACGGTGCGTACAAACGGCACCATGATCTCAACGTTAGTCAGCCCCATCTCGTTGCGCACGCGCTTCACGGCTTCACACTCCAGCGCAAAGCAGTCGCGGAAGCTGTCGGCCACGTAGCGTCCGGCGCCGCGGAAGCCCAGCATCGGATTTTCCTCTTCCGGCTCGTAACGCTCGCCGCCGACCAGGTTGGCATACTCGTTGGTTTTGAAATCCGACAACCGCACGATCACCCGCTTCGGCGCGAAGGCCGCACCCAGCGTGGCGATCCCTTCGGTCAGGCGCGCGATGTAGAACTCCACCGGATCGTCAAAGCCTTTCATCATCTGACCAATCTGCGCCTGCAGTTCCGGCGTCTGCTGATCAAACTCCAGCAGGGCTTTCGGGTGCACGCCAATCATGCGGTTGATGATGAACTCCAGACGCGCCAGACCAACGCCCTCGTTGGGCAGGCAGGCAAAGTCAAACGCGCGATCCGGGTTACCGACGTTCATCATAATTTTCAGCGGCAGATCCGGCATGGTATCAACCTGCGAACTGGTGACTTCAAAGTCCAGAAGATCGTTATACACATAGCCGGTATCGCCTTCAGCGCATGACACCGTGACCTTATGACCGTCCTTCAGGTGCTCAGTGGCGTCACCACAGCCCACCACTGCCGGAATGCCCAGCTCGCGCGCAATGATTGCCGCGTGACAGGTCCGCCCGCCACGGTTGGTGACGATCGCCGACGCCTTCTTCATGATCGGTTCCCAGTCCGGGTCGGTCATGTCGGTGACCAGCACATCGCCTTTTTCGATGCGGTGCATCTCGCTGATGTCGTGAATCACCTTCACTTCACCCGCACCGATGCGATGGCCAATGGCCCGGCCTTCCACCAGCACGCTGCCTTTGCCCTGCAGGCTGTAGCGTTCCATCACCTGTCCGTTGGAACGCACCGTTTCCGGCCGCGCCTGCACGATGAACAGTTTGCCGGTGTGGCCATCTTTGGCCCACTCAATATCCATCGGACGCTTATAGTGCTGCTCAATCAGCACCGCCTGGCGCGCCAGCGCCTGCACTTCGTCATCGGTCAGGCTAAAGCGGTCTCGCTGTTCCTGTTCCACGTCCTCAATGCGCACCTGTTCGCCGTGCTCCTGCGAATCGGCATACACCATGCGGATCTTCTTCGAGCCCAGCGTACGGCGCACAATCGCCGGGCGATTAGCAGCCAGCGTCGGTTTGTGCACGTAAAACTCATCCGGGTTAACCGCGCCCTGCACCACCATTTCGCCAAGACCGAACGCCGAGGTGATGAACACCACCTGGTCGAAGCCGGATTCGGTATCAATGGTGAACATCACGCCGGAGGAGGCGAGATCGGAACGTACCATGCGCTGTACACCGGCCGAGAGCGCCACGCCACGGTGGTCATAGCCCTGATGCACGCGGTATGAAATGGCGCGATCGTTAAACAGCGAGGCGAATACGTGCTTCACTGCCACCAGCACCGCGTCGAAGCCCTGCACGTTAAGGAAAGTTTCCTGCTGGCCGGCAAACGAGGCATCGGGCATATCCTCGGCGGTGGCCGAAGAGCGCACCGCAAAGGAGGCTTCGGCGTCATCAGCAGAAAGTTGTTCATAGGCGCTGCGGATCGCCGCTTCCAGCTCTGGCTGGAAAGGCGTATCCACCACCCATTGACGAATCTGTTTGCCGGCCTGCGCCAGCGCTGCAACATCATCAATATCCGTGTTGTCCAGCAATGCATAAATACGCTGGTTCAGTCCGCTTTGGTCGAGAAACTGATTAAAAGCGTAAGATGTCGTCGCGTAGCCGTTTGGCACGGATACCCCGAGCGACGACAAATTGGTAATCATTTCTCCCAGGGAAGCATTCTTGCCCCCTACCCGATCAACATCATGCATGCCAAGCTGGTTGTACCAGAGCACTAGCGACTGTTGGTCTTGATTGGACATTGAGATTATCCTTTTAAATGATTGGAGCACATGGAACATTTTGCTATTCGCCAAATCAGCCTGGCACAATCAATTAATAAAGACTAAGTGTTGAATCGTTAAAGCAGAAAATCAGCGTTAAAATCGGATTACTCCCCGAAAAGCGCCTTGTTGCGCAACGCAGCTATTTTTTGCCAACCTATTGGCAATGCGATATTTTTCACTTTTTCATGAGGTTAGGCGCGTTTTTTGTTGCGCAACGCTTGCCGTTTTTATTTTGCGCCCGCGCGGGCAAAAGCGAGAAATTAGCGCTGAACAACCCGGCTTTTCATCTATGATGGGTAATCAGCGCAGCGTAAAAATAGATTATTCGCCGGCCAGATATGGATATTTCATTTTACCCTTAGTGAAAATGAAATATTTTAGGCGATAATGTTACGCAAAAGTAAACAAAAGCATGAGGTCAACCATGAGCACTGAACGCAGCGTATTCTATATCTCTGACGGCACCGCCATCACCGCGGAAGTGCTGGGCCACGCGGTGCTGTCACAGTTTCCGGTGAATACCAACAGCGTGACGCTGCCATTCGTGGAGAATGTGCAGCGCGCCCAGGCGGTGAAAGCCCAGATCAATGCGCTCTACCAGCAGAGCGGCGTGCGCCCGCTGGTGTTTTTCTCGATTGTCACACCAGAGGTGCGCGATATCATTCTGGAGAGCGAAGGCTTCTGCCAGGACATCGTGCAGGCGCTGGTGGCACCGCTGCAGAGCGAACTGGGCGTGGCCTCGATGCCGGTGGCGCACCGTACTCACGGCCTGACCGCCAGTAACTTAGGCAAATACGATGCCCGTATCGCCGCGATTGATTACACCCTGGCGCACGATGACGGTATTTCGCTGCGCGGGCTGGAAGATGCGCAGGTGATTCTGCTGGGGGTATCGCGCTGCGGCAAAACACCGACCAGCCTGTATCTGGCGATGCAGTTTGGTGTACGCGCGGCTAACTATCCGTTCATCGCTGATGACATGGATAACCTAAAGCTGCCGCCTGCGCTGCGCGCCCATCAGCACAAGCTGTTTGGCCTGACCATCGATCCGGAACGGCTGGCGGCGATTCGTCAGGAGCGCGCTGAAAATACCCGCTATGCGTCAATGCGTCAGTGCCGGCTGGAGGTCGGTGAAGTGGAAGCGCTGTTCCGCACCCATCAGATTCGCTATCTCAACAGCACCAATTACTCTGTCGAAGAGATCGCCACCAAAATCCTCGACATCATGGGCCTGCGCCGCAGCATGTACTGACCTCACCTGCCAGGTTGTAAAGCCTGGCTGCCGTCAGTAATGAATAGCCTTTTGATTTAGCTGGTTGAATTCACGGGCTAATGGTTTATTGTGATCATCATCACTTCCCGGTATTTCACCGCTGCGAAGAACAGATTTTTGAGAATCCCAATGAACAAAACTGATGAACTGCGCACCGCGCGCATCGGCACGCTGCTGACGCCGGCCGCGCTGGCGCAACAACACCCCATTTCGGCGGCGATTGCCGCTAACGTTACCGCCGCGCGTCAGCGCATCGCGCGCATCCTGACCGGTGAAGATCCACGCCTGCTGGTGATTATCGGCCCCTGCTCGCTGCACGATCCCAAGGCTGCGCTGGAGTACGCAGAGCGTCTCAATCTGCTGCGTGAACAGCACAAGGACCGGCTGGAAATTGTGATGCGCGCCTACTTTGAGAAGCCGCGCACCGTGGTGGGCTGGAAAGGCCTGATTTCCGATCCGGATCTCGATGGCAGCTTCGACGTCAACCGCGGCATCGCTATCGCACGCCAGCTGCTGCTGGATATCAACGCCATCGGCATGCCAACCGCCACGGAATTTCTCGATATGGTGATCGGCCAGTTTATTGCCGACCTGATCAGCTGGGGCGCGATTGGCGCGCGCACCACCGAGAGCCAGATTCACCGTGAAATGGCCTCGGCGCTCTCCTGCCCGGTGGGCTTCAAGAATGGCACCGACGGCAACGTGCAGATCGCGGTTGATGCGATTCGCGCCGCGCGCGTCAGCCATATGTTCCTGTCACCTGACAAAACCGGGCAGATGACGATTTATCAGACCAGCGGCAACCCGCACGGTCACGTGATCCTGCGCGGCGGGCGTCAGCCAAACTACCACGCTGAAGATGTCGCCGCTGCGGCCGCCAACCTGCGCGACTTCAACCTGCCGGAACAGCTGGTGATCGACTTCAGCCATGGCAACTGCCTGAAGCAGCATCGCCGCCAGCGCGATGTGGCGCAGGACGTGGCGGCGCAGATCCGTGCCGGTTCGCGGGCAGTGGCGGGAGTGATGATTGAGAGTTTCCTGCAGGAGGGGAATCAGAAAGTGGTGAGCGGCCAGCCGCTGACCTACGGCCAGTCGATTACCGATCCGTGCCTCGGCTGGGATGACAGCGCGGAGGTGCTGGCGCTGCTGGCGGCTGCCGTGGACAGCCGCTTCTGATGCCTGCTAGCTGGAGCAGCTTACCTCCAGCGTTTTTCCCCACTCCGGCGGCCGCTGGCGCAGTTCCGGGCTGATAGCCGCCTCGTTAAACGGCTGCTGTAGCGCCAGATGTAATCTGGCCAGCGCCGCCGTTTTCCCCTGCTCAACCTCATCGATCACCTGCTGGGCCAGATAGTTGCGCAACACCAGCGCCGGGTTAGCCGCTTTCATGACTGCCTGACGCTGCGCATCGCTGACGCCGTCCTGCAGCAGGCGCTGACGATAGCCGTGATACCAGCGGTCAAAGGCGTCACGGTCGATAAACTCATCGCGCAGCGGTGAACGCGTCTCTGCCTGCTGCGTCTCGCTCAGCAGGCGGAACGTCAGGGTGTAATCGCTGTGCTCTGCCGTCATCAGCGCCAGCAGGTCAGTGAGGATGGCGTTATCCCCCGCATCGGCGGTCAGCAACCCGAGCTTAGCGCGCATTTTTTCGCCCCACACCCGCATCAGCTCGTTCTCGTAATGGCTGAGCGCCTGTTTCAACTGCTCAGTGCTCAGCAAACCGGACAGCGCATGCGCCAGGCGGTTGAGATTCCACAAGCCGATCATCGGCTGGTTGCTGAAGGCGTAGCGCCCCTGATAATCGCTGTGATTACAGATGAAATCCGCATCGTAGTCATCAAGGAAACCGTAAGGCCCGTAATCGAGCGTCAGGCCGAGGATCGACATATTATCGGTGTTCATCACGCCATGCGCGAAGCCGACGCTCTGCCACTGGGCAATCAGGCTGGCGGTGCGTTTGACGATATCGGTAAACCACAACAGGTAGCGATCGGCCTCCTGCTCCAGCTGCGGCCAGTGATGATGAATCGCGTAGTCCGCCAGCTGGCGCACTTTCTCCGGCTCGCCGCCGTAATAGAAATGCTCGAAGTGACCAAAGCGCAGATGGCTGTCGGCGATGCGCATCAGCATCGCGCCGCGCTCGCGGGTTTCACGCTGGACCGGTTCGTCGCCAATGGCCAGCGCCAGCGCGCGCGTGGTCGGGATGCCAAGATGGTGCAGCGCTTCCGAGGCGAGAAACTCGCGCACGCTGGAGCGGATCACCGCGCGGCCATCGCCCATGCGTGAATAGGGGGTCAGGCCCGCGCCTTTCAGATGCCAGTCAAGTTTGCGGCCGTCGGCCAGTTGCTGCTCGCCAAGCAGCAGACCGCGTCCGTCGCCCAGCTGGCCAGCCCACACGCCAAACTGGTGCCCGCTGTAGACCTGCGCCAGCGGCGACATGCCGGGAAGTAACGCTGCGCCATACCACACGCCGTGGCCTTTGCCAGCAAACAGCGCGGCATCCAGGCCCATCTCCTGCGCCAGCGCGGCATTGTGATAACACAGCCGCCCGCCGGCAAGCGGCGTTGGGTCCAGCGCGGTGTAGAATCCCGGCAACGTCTGCTGCCAGCTATTAATAAATTGCATCGACACTCCGGAAGGTGCGCAACGGTGCGCCACCCGCATTGCGTTTAAAGATAAAGCGTAGTCTACCGTCGGGGTGACGGAGAAGACAGATGAAAGGTTACTGCTGTGAAGGCGTGGTGAGCGTGACGTGCGGATAGATGAGATCGCTTAACCGTTCCGCTTTAACCACCGGGAACAGGCTGCCCTGCAGCTGTGCGCCGCTCAGGGAACTGACTTTCTCCAGCAGGGCATTATCGTCAACGCCACAAATAATTATTTGCGGGGCGTAAGCGGAAAAATTATCGATAACAGTCTGAATAAATGGCGTAAATGAGGCACGTTTTGCCAGCGCATGAATAAACGCTTTGTCCATTTTTAACACGCTAAACAGATTTTCGTATACTGCCGTAGCCGGTGCTTTTCCTGCCCCAAATTGAGAAAGCGATAAGCGAAATTCCTGTTGCAGGCGTGCTAACAGCGGCTGCTTTTTACCAGCCGATAATTGCGGAAACGTTTCACTGATATCCAAAACAATAAAGGGAAGTTGTTTAAATTTCCTTAAGAGAAACTCACTGGCCAATAGCGTCGTGGCCATAGATTCATCAATACGAACCAGCGCGATAATTTGATGTAACTCAAAAAAGTCACGGTACTTTTCCAGCAGCACTAACTGGCTCTGCAGCAAACGTAATTGCTGGGCATCGTCAAGCTGCGGCAACAGCAAGTCCTGCGGCAGCGTAATCGGTGCACTGTCGTGAACAAACTGGGTGACCAGCTCAACCGCAGTCAGCTGGCCCGCCAGAGAATAGGCAGGATAAAACCAGGTTTCCGACTGATAGTCGGCAGATAAATGGACTTTCATTTTTTACAGCCAGATGCAGTGGCAATTGGCGCATCGTATATCAATGAAAACGGTCAGGCAATAGGACCAAACGTTAGAAGAGACGCCGTTTTCTGTCTAATTACCGACTTTTCTGCATCAAATAATACTTAAGCCAAATGATCCAGGTTAATGTCCATACTGATTAAATTCACTGACGTCTATTTTTAGTCGCAAACCCGATTGCGGTAAAGTGCCATTTTAAATGAGAGTTATATCTGGCGGAAAAAAACAAATAAATCGGATCAAAACCCATCTGATTATTACGCCTTTTTTTAACACTAATGGGTTAAGTGGATTAGATGCGACGCGCCTGCCAGAATACTTTGCGCCAGTAAACATTATCCAGCGAGGAGCGGATCACGCCCTGGCTGGTGGAGGCGTGAATGAAGGTATTGTCGGTGTCATAGATGCCTACGTGCAGGCCATTTTCGCCGCTGCCGGTTTTAAAAAATACCAGATCGCCGGGCAGCAGATCGCTTTTATCGATGCGCGTGCCGATATCAGTCTGATCAATCGTTGAGCGCGGCAGCTGCAGGTCAAAGCGGTCACGAAAGGTCAGGTAGACAAAGCCAGAGCAATCCACGCCACCACGGCTTAATCCGCCATAGCGATAAGGTGTACCGCGCCAGCGGCTGAGCTGATCGTTAAGTTGCGCAATCACGGTGATGGAGTCAGACAGACGGCCATTGGGCGGCGGCGCATGATGGCTACAGCCCGCCAGCAGCAACACGAGGAGAAACAGGGTCAGCCGCATCAGAATAGTCCTTAAAAACGTCGTCCGGCTGACACTGTAGCGACAAAGCGGCGCGGCGCGCAAGTCAGGGAAGATAAAGCAGCGGCCCCTGTGGCGTCTCCAGCTGCACGAATTCGGCCTGATAAAGCGGTGCCAGCCGCTCGGCAGTCAGCACCTCGCGCGCCCTGCCCTGACTGACTACGCGGCCCTGATGCATCAGCCAGACGCGATCGGCATGGCGCAGACTGTGGTTGAGATCGTGTCCGCTGGCGATAATGGCGATGCCGGCCTCGCTGAGCTGCAACAGCAGCTTATCCACCGCGCGCTGCTGTGCGATGTCGAGCGCGGTGAGCGGCTCATCCAGAATCAGTAACGCACCGCGCGGATTAATTGCCGGATGGATCTGCAGCACCACCGCCGCCAGGCGCACCCGCTGCCACTCACCGCCGGAGAGCTGTGCCAGCGGACGCGTCAGCTTATCCTGCAAGCCAAGCTGCTGCTGCAGGTCAGTGAGCGTCGCCTGCGCGTTGTCGCCACCCGGCGGGCTGTGCAGCCGCAGATAGTGCCACACCGGCAGCGCCGCAGGTGCCGGCTGCTGCTGCGGGAGCCAGGCGCGCTGCTGCGCCAGTGCGGCCCCCGACCAGCTTCGCAGCGGCTGGCCGGCCAGCGTCAGCTGCCCTTCGGCGTCGAGCAGGCCAGCGAGCGCGGTCAGCAGCGTGCTCTTGCCGGCGCCGTTAGGGCCGACCACGTGCACGCGCTCACCGCGGCAGAGCGTCAGTTCCCCCGCGCTCAGCCGTCCGGGCACGCGCAGGCCGTGGCACTGCAGCAGCATTACGCCGCCAGCGCCTGCTCAATACGCTTCAGAATGATCGGATCGTCCGGCGTCATGTCCGGCGAGAAGCGCGCGATCACCTCACCCTGTTTGTTGATGAGGAACTTTTCGAAATTCCACAGGATATCGCCCGGCGCTTTCGGCGCGCGGCCTTTGCTCTCCATGCGCTCAAGGAAACCGCTGCCTGCCGGGCGTTCGGCTTCCGGCTGCGCGGCGACCAGCTGACGGTACAGCGGATGACGCTGCTCGCCGTTGACGTCCGTTTTATCGAACAGCGGGAAGGTTACGCCGTATGTGGTGCTGCAGAAGGTTTTGATCTCTTCGTTGCTGCCCGGTTCCTGCTCAAGAAACTGATTACAGGGGAAGCCCAGCACGCTGAAATCTTTGTCCTGCCAGGCCTTCTGCAGCGACTCCAGCTGTTCATACTGCGGCGTCAGGCCGCATTTTGATGCTACGTTAACCACCAGCAGCACCTTGCCCTGATACTGTGCCAGCGTGGTTTTTTCACCGTCCAGCGTAACCAGTTCTGTCTGATAAAGGCTCATCGTCGATTCCCGTTGTTGATTGCACTGTGCCAGCCGCAGCTAGCGCGAAGACTTCACTAATAACATGATAAACAGCGGCGCGCCGAGCGTGGCAGTGACCACCCCAATCGGCAGCTCGGCCGAGGTGAGCACCAGCCGTGCCAGAATGTCCGCCGCCAGCAGTACCGCCGCGCCCGCCAGCGCCGCGGCCGGCAGCAGGTAGCGATGATCGCTCAGGCCGCTGAGGCGCAGCAGATGGGGGATAACCAGTCCGACAAATCCAATCGCACCGGCCATCGCCACGCTGACGCCCACCAGCCAGCCCATCGCCAGCACCAGCAGATTGCGCCACAGCAGCAGTGGCAGGCCGAGCTGCCGCGCCGACACCTCCCCCAGCGCCAGCAGATTAAGCGTCCGGGCGCTGGCCAGCAGCGCCAGCGTCACCGGCAGCAGCGCCAGCATCATCCAGCCGTAGCGCCAGTCGATACCGCTAAAGCCGCCCATCATCCAGTACATCAGCTGGCGCAGATCGAGGCTGGTGCTAAAGTACACCGCCCACGTTATGATGGCGCTACAGATAATGCCGAGCGCCACGCCGGTCAGCAGCAGACGGCTGGCCGACAGCTGACGATGGGCAAAATGCAGCAGGATTAGCGTGATCAGCAGCGCGCCCGCCATCGCTGCCAGCGCCAGGCTCCACAGTGCGCCGTTACCCAGCAGCACTGCCAGCACCAGGCCAATGCCGGCACCGTTCGATACGCCCAGCAGCCCGGGCTCCGCCAGCGGATTGTTGAACAGCGCCTGCATCACCACGCCGCAGACTGCCAGCGCCGCGCCCACCAGCAGCACCGCCAGGGTGCGCGGCAGGCGCAATTGCCAGACGAACAGATCGCCGCTGGCAGAAAACCATTGCAGCGGAGATATCCAGCTGTCGCCCGTGCAAAGACTGAGCACCAGCAGCAGCAGCACTGCGGCAGTAAGCGCGCCGAGCCAGCGCCGGCTGCGACGGTCGGCCTGTTGGGCCAGCTGATCCAGCAGAGTCATAAGTAAGATTGGCTGAGAAAACAGAGATTTGATTGTAGAGAGATTACGCTAAAAAGAAAGCCGCGCCTGCAGCGTGGTGCCGGGATTGCGCGCATAAAAAAGGCCGCTGAGCGGCCTTTTTGTCATACTGAAATCAGTCAGCATCCTTGGGTGACGCGTTCTCCACGCGACTTTTCAACTTCTGCCCCGGACGGAATGTCACCACGCGGCGGGCGGTGATTGGAATATCTTCCCCCGTCTTCGGGTTACGGCCCGGACGCTGGTTTTTGTCACGCAGATCAAAATTACCAAATCCGGACAGTTTTACCTGTTCTCCGTTTTCCAACGCGCGGCGAACTTCTTCGAAAAAAAGCTCTACCAACTCTTTGGCATCGCGTTTGCTCAACCCGAGTTTTTCAAACAGGTACTCTGACATTTCAGCTTTTGTAAGCGCCATAGGTTCAATCCCTCAAGGTTGCCTGGAATCGCTCTTTTAATGCTGCAACGCATTTGGCAACGGTCGCAGCAATCTCCTCTTCTTCGAGTGTCCGGCTGGTATCCTGCAAAATCAGGCTAATCGCGAGGCTCTTTTCACCCTCGTTTACGCCCTTACCACGGTACACGTCAAACAAGTTTACGCCAACTACCTGATTTACGCCAACTTTCTTACACTCCGCGATGATATCTGCTGCGGGCACATTTTCAGCCACTACCACAGCGATGTCACGGCGGTTTGCCGGGAAGCGTGAGATCTCGCGCGCGTCAGGCAGGACGCGGTCTGCGACCTTATTCCAAAGCAGTTCAAACACTAAGGTGCGGCCGTTAAGATCCAGCTTACGTTCCAGCTCCGGATGAACCACCCCGATAAATCCGATTCGTTCGCCGGCTAAATAAATGCCTGCACTCTGTCCCGGATGCAGCGCCGGATTGGCTTCTGCACGGAACGAAATCGCGTCGAGTTTACCGGTCAAATCCAGCAGTGACTCTAAATCGCCTTTCAAATCATAGAAGTCAACCGTCTGGCGCGCCAGATCCCAGTGCTCTTCGTAGCGGTTACCGCTCAGCACGCCCGCCAGCATAAGATCCTGACGGATGCCGAGATCGGCCTGCGTATCAGGCACAAAGCGTAAACCGCTCTCAAACAGGCGCACGCGGCTCTGCTGACGGTTCTGGTTATACACCACGGCGCCGAGCAGACCGGTCCACAGCGACAGGCGCATCGCCGACATATCGCTGGAAATCGGGCTGGGCAGAATCAGCGCTTCTTCGCCCGGATGCAGCAGCTGCTGCACTTTCGGATCGACAAAGCTGTAGGTAATCGCTTCCTGATAGCCTTTATCCACCAGCAGGTTTTTGGCACGCTTCAGCGACAGATCGGCTTCACGGTGCTGGGTCATCAGCAGGCTGGCTTTCACCGGCACATCCGGAATGTTGTTGTAGCCGTATACGCGCGCCACTTCTTCGACCAGGTCTTCTTCGATGGCCATATCGAAGCGCCAGCTCGGGGCGACGGCCTGCCATTCGCCGTTGCCGACGGTAACGTCACAGCCGAGACGGGTCAGGATATCGGTCACCTGCTCATCCGCAATGACGTGGCCAATCAGGCGGTCCAGCTTCTCACGGCGCAGCGTAATGGTGGCGCGCGCCGGCAGTTTGCTGGCATCGGTCTGATCGATAACCGGGCCGGCTTCGCCGCCGCAAATCGCCAGCAGCAGCTGAGTGGCGCGCTCCAGCGCCTTATGCTGCAGCGCCGGATCGACACCGCGCTCGTAGCGGTGAGAAGCATCAGTATGCAGACCATGACGACGCGCACGACCGGTGATCGCCAGCGGATCGAAGAAGGCGCACTCAAACAGTACGTTCTGCGTCGCTTCGTTAACGCCGGAGTGCTCACCGCCGAAGATGCCCCCCATCGCCAGCGCTTTGTGGTGATCAGCAATCACCAGCGTATCGCTATGGAGGGTCGCTTCGCTGCCGTCGAGCAGCGTCAGGGTTTCCCCCTCTTTCGCCATGCGCACCACGATACCGCCGTCAATGCGGTCGAGATCGAAGGCGTGCATCGGCTGGCCGAGCTCCAGCAGCACGTAGTTAGTGATATCCACTACCGGATCGATCGAGCGGATACCGCAGCGGCGCAGTTTTTCGCGCATCCACAGCGGCGTTTCTGCTTTCACGTTTACGCCTTTTACCACGCGGCCCAGGTAGCGCGGGCAGGCATCGGTGGCGTCAACGCGAATCGGGAAGGTGTCGCTAATGGTGGCTTTAACCGGCTCGATGACCGGCGCCTGCAGCGGCAGGCCATTGATCACCGCCACGTCACGCGCGATACCGATGATACCCAGGCAGTCGGCACGGTTTGGCGTCACGCTGATTTCGATGGTGTTGTCATCCAGCTGCAGGTACTGGCGAATATCAGTGCCCACCGGCGCATCGGCTGGCAGCTCGATAATACCGTTGTGATCGTCAGAAATACCCAGCTCGGAGAATGAGCACAGCATGCCTTCTGACGGCTCACCGCGCAGTTTTGCCGCTTTGATTTTGAAATCGCCCGGCAGCACGGCACCAACGGTCGCCACCGCCACTTTCAGGCCCTGACGGCAGTTTGGCGCGCCGCAGACGATATCCAGCAGGCGATCGCCACCCACGTTGATTTTGGTGACGCGCAGTTTGTCGGCGTTCGGGTGCTGGCCGCACTCCACCACTTCACCCACTACGACGCCATGAAACGCGCCTGCCACCGGGTCGACGCCGTCGACTTCCAGACCGGCCATGGTGATTTGCTCAGACAGCGCGGCGCTGTCCAGGGCTGGATTTACCCATTCGCGTAACCAGAGTTCACTGAATTTCATTGGATAACCTGCCCTTATTTAAATTGTTTGAGGAAACGTAAATCGTTTTCGAAGAAGGCGCGCAGATCGGTCACACCGTAGCGCAGCATGGTCAGACGCTCCATGCCCATACCGAAGGCGAAGCCGGAGTAGATTTCCGGATCGATGCCCACGTTGCGCAGTACGTTCGGATGCACCATGCCGCATCCCAGCACTTCCAGCCATTTGCCGTTTTTACCCATCACGTCCACTTCCGCTGACGGTTCGGTGAACGGGAAATAAGACGGGCGGAAACGAATCTGCAGGTTCTCTTCGAAGAAGTTGTTCAGGAAGTCATGCAGCGTGCCTTTCAGATTGGTGAAGCTGATGTCTTTATCGACAATCAGACCTTCCATCTGATGGAACATCGGGGTGTGCGTCTGATCGTAATCGTTACGGTAAACGCGGCCCGGCGCGATGATACGAATCGGCGGCTGCTGATTTTTCATGGTGCGGATCTGCACGCCGGAGGTCTGGGTGCGCAGCAGGCGCGTGGCATCGAACCAGAAGGTGTCGTGATCGGCGCGCGCCGGGTGATGGCCCGGAATATTCAGCGCATCAAAGTTGTGATAATCGTCTTCAATTTCCGGACCGGTCGCCACCGCGAAACCCAACTCGCCGAAAAAGGTTTCGATACGATCGATGGTGCGGGTCACCGGATGCAGACCGCCGTTCTCGATACGGCGTCCCGGCAGCGACACGTCGATAGTCTCTGCCGCCAGGCGGGCATTCAGCGCCGCGCTTTCCAGCGTATCTTTACGCGCGTTGAGACGGTCCTGTACCTGCTGTTTGGCGTCGTTGATGACCGCACCGGCCGCCGGACGCTCTTCTGCCGGCAGTTCACGCAGGGTGGTCATTTGCAGCGTCAGGTGCCCTTTTTTACCCAGAAATTCGACGCGCACGGCGTCCAGGGCGGCGATATCCGACGCCTCGTCGATGGCGGCCGTGGCACGGGCCACCAGGTCTGCGAGTTGGGACATGATTTCCTCTTCTTCCAGCCGGGCTGGTCAGTTCTCGTTGGGATCGTGCGATCCGATTAAGTGTCGCCGGAAACAAAAAAGCCTCCACGAGGGAGGCTTTCAGCGCGATTTTTCGTTTCTTTTCTTATGCGCAAAAGCCCCTGACGATCAGGCGCTAAAGTAAAAAAAGAAACGGAAAATAGCAGCGTGCATGCTTGCGTTACCTTGTCTTGATAGAAACCGCACTATTGAAATGCCCTGCGGCTAAAATGTCAATCATTTGCGTGGGTTGCAGGCAATAAAAAAGGGAGCAAGCTCCCTTTTTTACCTGACTTACGCCAGAGCTGATTTTGCTTTTTCAACCAGTGCAGTGAATGCCACTTTGTCGAATACAGCGATGTCAGCGAGGATTTTACGGTCGATTTCAATGGACGCTTTTTTCAGGCCATTGATGAAACGGCTGTAAGAGATACCGTTCTGACGCGCCGCAGCGTTGATACGTGCGATCCACAGCTGACGGAACTGACGCTTACGCTGACGACGGTCGCGGTAAGCATACTGACCAGCTTTGATAACAGCCTGGAAGGCAACGCGGTAAACACGTGAACGTGCACCATAGTAGCCTTTAGCTTGTTTTAAGATTTTCTTGTGACGTGCGCGAGCAATTACACCACGTTTTACGCGAGCCATGTGAGCTCTCCTATATCATATTCTGTGATTTCCCCACCATCTCTCGTGCCGCAGTGGCGTTGGCTGCCTTCATTCATCCCAGTCACTTACTGATGTAAGCTCCAGGATTCATTCCGTTGCCGCCTGACTGCAACCCGAAATCTATCGGGGAATTAAAAAAGGGTTAACTTATGCGTACGGCAGGCAGGCAACAACCAGACCCAGATCGCCTTTAGACACCATGCCTTTTGGACGCAGGTGACGTTTACGCTTAGTAGACTTTTTAGTCAGAATATGACGCAGGTTTGCGTGCTTACGCTTGAAGCCGCCAGAAGCGGTCTTCTTGAAGCGCTTTGCGGCGCCACGTACAGTTTTAATCTTTGGCATTTTTACAAATATCCACTTCGCATTGTTAATAAAATGAACCAGACAGGCGAATAAAAATCCGCGCAGCGCGAACGCTACGCGGCATTATTACTTGAAAGCCTACTGTTTCTTCTTAGGTGCGAGCACCATAATCATCTGGCGGCCTTCGATCTTCGTCGGGAAGGATTCGACCACTGCCAGTTCATTCAGATCTTCTTTCACGCGGTTAAGCACTTCCATACCGATCTGTTGGTGCGCCATCTCACGACCACGGAAACGCAGCGTGATTTTGGCTTTATCGCCCTCTTCCAGAAAACGAATCAGGCTGCGGAGTTTTACCTGATAGTCGCCTTCATCGGTACCAGGACGGAATTTGATTTCCTTGACCTGGATAACTTTTTGCTTCTTCTTCTGTTCCTTAGAAGATTTGCTCTTTTCATAAAGGAACTTGCCGTAATCCATAATGCGGCAAACCGGCGGTTCGGCGTTCGGGCTAATTTCAACTAAATCTACGCCAGCTTCTTCTGCTTTCTCAATCGCTTCGCGCAGTGAGACAATGCCAAGTTGCTCGCCGTCTACGCCAGTTAAGCGCACTTCGGTGGCACGGATTTCGCCGTTGATACGGTTCGGACGCGTCGGTTGTACTCGTTTTCCGCCTTTAATAACCTTATTCCTCTAATTGGTGAAGATGTCGGCTGCGAATCTCTTGTTGCAGCTTCTCAACAAACACATCTACGTCCATGCTCCCGAGGTCTTTACCACGGCGGGTGCGCACGGCAACCTTGCCTGCTTCCACCTCTTTCTCACCGCAGACCAGCATGTAAGGGACGCGACGTAATGTGTGCTCGCGGATTTTAAAGCCTATCTTCTCGTTTCTCAAGTCTGCTTTGACACGAATGCCAGCATTCTGCAATTTCTTCGTCAATTCACTGACATATTCTGCCTGGCCGTCGGTGATATTCATCACCACTGCCTGTACCGGCGCCAGCCAGCTCGGGAAGAAACCGGCGAACTCTTCGGTCAGAATCCCGATGAAGCGCTCCATCGAACCCAGAATCGCACGGTGAATCATCACTGGCGTCTGACGATCGTTGGTTTCGCCCACGTAGGTGGCGTCCAGACGTTTCGGCAGGGAGAAGTCTAGCTGAACGGTGCCGCACTGCCAGGCGCGGTCGAGACAATCGTGCAGCGTAAACTCAATTTTCGGGCCGTAGAAGGCGCCTTCACCCGGCTGATACTCGAACGGAATGTTGTTCTCTTTCAGCGCTTCGGCGAGGTCCACTTCGGCACGATCCCACATCTCATCGCTGCCAATGCGCTTCTCAGGGCGCGTCGACAGTTTTACCACGATTTTTTCAAAACCGAAGGTGCTGTACATGTCATAGACCATGCGGATGCAGCTGTTCACTTCATCACGCACCTGATCTTCAGTACAGAAGATATGGGCGTCATCCTGGGTAAAGCCGCGCACGCGCATCAGACCGTGCAGCGCACCTGACGGCTCATTACGGTGACAGCTACCGAACTCCGCCATACGCAGCGGCAGGTCGCGGTACGATTTCAGACCCTGGTTAAAGATCTGCACGTGACCCGGACAGTTCATCGGTTTGATGCAGTATTCACGGTTCTCTGAAGAGGTGGTGAACATCGCTTCTTTGTAGTTGTCCCAGTGCCCGGTTTTTTCCCACAGCACGCGGTCCATCATGAACGGACCTTTCACTTCCTGGTAGTCGTACTCTTTCAGCTTGGTACGCACAAACACTTCCAGCTCGCGGAAGATGGTCCAGCCGTCATTGTGCCAGAATACCATACCCGGTGCTTCTTCCTGCATATGGTAGAGATCGAGCTGCTTACCGATTTTACGGTGATCGCGCTTCGCGGCCTCTTCCAGACGCTGCAGATACGCCGCCAGCTGTTTCTTATCTGCCCAGGCCGTACCGTAAATACGCTGCAGCATTTTGTTGTCGCTGTTGCCGCGCCAGTAGGCTCCGGAGATTTTCTGCAGTTTAAAATGATGGCAGAAACGCATATTCGGCACGTGCGGACCGCGGCACATGTCGATGTATTCTTCATGGTGATACAGGCCAGGACGATCGTCATGGCTGATGTTTTCGTCGAGAATAGTGGTTTTGTAGCTTTCGCCCCGCGCGGCAAACACGTCACGCGCTTCCTGCCAGCTCACCTTCTTCTTCACGACGTCGTAATTGGTCTCAGCCAGCTGGTGCATGCGCTTTTCCAGCAGCTCAAGATCTTCCTGGGTCAGCGTATGGTCGAGATCGACATCATAATAGAAGCCGTTATCGATAACCGGACCGATGGCCATTTTGGTATTCGGCCACAGCTGTTTGATCGCATGCCCTAACAGGTGCGCACAGGAGTGACGAATAATTTCCAGACCGGCTTCATCTTTCGCGGTGATGATTGCGACCTGCGCATCGCTGGTGATCGGATCAACCGCATCGACCAGTTCGCCATTGACGCGACCGGCAATGCAGGCTTTCGCCAGACCCGGACCGATATCCAGCGCAATGTCCATCACGCTGACCGGACGGTCAAATACGCGCTGGCTGCCATCAGGAAGAGTAATTACTGGCATTTCATATCCTTAATTGCAGTGGTAAGCCACACGAAAGCCTACATGCAACACTGAGTTTTGTTTGGTTAACCTGGCGCGATGTCAGACCCACACTGTCGGAATGACGCCAGGCGCGTAAAGCGGCAACGATGATAACAGCTTTCCGCAGTGAGCAAAACCCGCGAAGAAATGCGCTAAGCCAAAGAGAGATCAAAAAAAACCGCCGCGCGGCACAGGCCGGGCGACGGTGTAACAATGCGCTCTGGTTTACATCGCGTAAGAGAGCTGGACCGTGGTTTTGGTATCGGTACGGTCTGGCGCAGATTCTGGCGGATTGTTATTCCAGGTAACGTTGTAGCCCAGTTTCAGCGCGAAGTGGTCATTGATCGCTACCTGCAGTGCGGTTTCGGAGTTCAGCGTGGTGTCTTCACCAAAGCTGCTCAGCACCGACACACCCTGGATGAATTTGGTGGTGTCAGTCAGCTGCCACTGATAGCTCAGCGCGCCGTAGCCCAGTGCTTTGGTTTCGTGGCCGCCATCGTGGAAGTCATCGTAACGGACACCCGGACCGAATTCAGCACGCAGCGAGTGCACCGGACCGTTGAGGATCTGACGACCGTAACCGGCGGTCAGGACATCACGTGAATCATAACCGTTCAGGCGGTCGCTCAGCCAGCTCGCCTGACCGAACAGGTAGTCAGCGCTGTTGAGGTTGTAACGGCTACGGCCACCAATGTTATAGGTTTCCGACGAGCGCTCATCGTTGGATGAGGTATTCGCGGCGTTACCCCACAGGCTGTACGCCGTTGAGGTCTGATACCAGGTCATGCTGGTAGACGCGGTCAGCGATGAGCTGGTGGTGTTACCGGTCTGCGCCAGGTAACCGGCTGACGCGGTGCCTTCAAACGGTTTTTTTGCCGTAGAAGGGTCATCCATTGAGGTGAAGACAGCGTTATCTGCTAAGGCCTGGTGACAAAATGCTCCGGCGGAGAGCAACAAAACAGCGGACAGCTTATTGAAGGCTTTCATTAAAAGGTAACCCGTACGACAGTTGAAAAAGAGATGAGTCTGGAGAATTTTCCCGGGCAATCAATGCAATTTACGGTAAGTTTTGTAAAAAAGTATGAAAGCACCAGAATCGCCAGGTTTTGCGCTGGCACCGCTTGTGGATTGGGAATCTTCCCATTTCCGGCGCGCATTATAGGCGGCAAATAACCAAATAACAGCTTAAATGCTACAAGAATTTTCTGCCGACCCTGACAGGACTTTACGCTGTGCGCCGCCGGGCGATTGTGCAGAATTCGCTCTATCGCAGGCGCTGGTCTACGCTGAAATCTGTTCGATAACAATGAGGTGAAAAGATGAGCGATCATGATCTCAAGCGTTACGTTGTCACCTTCCGTTATCAGGAAAGGGGTCTTGGCGATCTGCAGGCGCTGAATAGCGCGATGGTTAACGGTGGTTACAGCACCACGTTACACGATGCGGACGGCCATCCGCACGAGCTGGGCACCAACAGCTTTGGCATTGTCAGTGCGCTGGAGGAGCAGGCGCTGGCGGAACACGCCGCCGGGCTGGCGGCAGTGGCACTCGATCAGCAGCCGGACGCTGATGTCACCACGCTGGAAGCGTTTCTTAAAGCGCAAGCCTGACGCAATCCGCAATTTGCGCATTGCCGCTGGAGTTGTGCAAGTTTTGCGCGTTACAATCGACCTTACGCAGCGAATAAAGAGGATTACCCGATGTGGTCAGCCATTAGTCGTCTGTTAAGCGAGTACGCCGGCGATGCCGAAATCACCGAACGTCATGAGTTGCCCGGTGGCGATATTCATCCGGCGTGGCGCCTGCGCTACGGTGAGCTGGAAGTGTTCGTCAAATGCAACACGCGCGACATGCTGACGCTGTTCAGCTGGGAAGCCGACCAGCTTGATCTGCTGGCGCGTACCCACACGGTGCGCGTGCCGAAGGTCTACGGCGTCGGTAACGATCGTGACACCAGCTTTCTGCTGCTGGAATACATTCCCCCGCAGCCACTCAACGCCCAAAGCGCATTCCAGCTCGGCCAGCAGCTGGCCCATCTGCACCAGTGGAGCGAGCAACCGCAGTTTGGTCTCGACTTCGACAACAACATTACCACCACGCCGCAACCCAACAGCTGGTTACGCAAATGGTCGGTTTTTTTCGCCGAACAGCGCATCGGCTGGCAGCTGCAGCTGGCGGCGGAGAAAGGCGTGCACTACGGTGACATGGAGTTGATCGTGGATTGCGTGCAGCGCAGCCTCGCTAATCACCATCCGCAACCGTCGTTACTGCATGGTGATTTGTGGCCAGCCAACTGCGCCGGCAGCGCAAGCGGCCCGTGGCTGTTCGATCCCGCCTGCTACTGGGGCGATCGCGAATGCGACCTGGCGATGCTCAGTTACTACGCCGATCTGCCGCGCCAGATTTACGAAGGGTATCATGCAGTGTGGCCGCTGCCGGAAGGCTTCTCACAGCGTCAGCCGGTGTATCAGCTCTACTATCTGCTCAACCGCGCCAACGTCTTTGGCGGCAACTGGGCCGGCGAAGCGCAGTTCGCTATCGGCCAGTTGCTGGAGGAGGATGCGCTGGGCCAGCGCCAGGTCAGACCGGCCTGACGCCTTACAGCATGCCGAGCAGTTTCAACACGAAGTAACCGGCCACGGCGATGATCACCGGCAGAATATACAGCGGAAAAATCTGCAGCAAAATGGTGTGGCGCGGCACATGGATTTTTTCTTCCAGCTGCGCCCGCGTGCGCCCTTCGCTGCCCTTCGCCTGTTCCAGGATCATCTGGTCTTCAATGCCTTCTTTGATATGGCGCGCCTGACGCCACATGCGTGCGCCCGAGGCCTGCAAAGCGATGCCCACGAATATCAGGATATAGATCAGCCAGAAGCCAATATTGGCCCCGCCGTTGAATTCCGGCACCGGCGAATTGTTCCAGAACACATTGAGAAACGGCGTGTTGAACTTAATCATATCCACCATCACATGCACGAAGTCGAGCATCACGGCGTCAATGCCGGGCTGCTTTTCGCTGTGTTTAAACATGAAGCCTAAGATGGAGATAAGGGTGGATAACAGCGCCGGAATAAAAATCACCCAGCCAGCCACTCGCTTGAGGATGGCGATGCGGCCAGCCTGTTGATACGTCATGGTGTCTTCCCTTCACAAACAGTAGTTTTGCCCTAAGTCTACCTGCACTACAGCAAATTTTCCTGAAAAATGCGTAACCTGCCGTAAGTCGGTTTTCGCCGCCGCCCATGTTAAGGTAGGGCAAACTGTCAATGGAGCTGTTGTATGACCTATCGTCGCCCTGTGCTGGCCGCTATTTTTGATATGGATGGCTTACTGATTGATTCTGAACCGCTATGGGATCGCGCCGAGCTGGAGGTGTTTGCCAGCCTGAATGTGGATATTAGCCGCCGCCACGAGCTGCCGGATACACTCGGCCTGCGCATCGATCAAACCGTACGCATGTGGTACGAGGCGCTGCCGTGGAACGGACCGGATCAGGCCGAAGTCACTCAGCGTATTATTGCCCGTGCGCTGGCGCTGGTCGAAGAAACGCGGCCGTTGTTGCCCGGCGTAGAGCAGGCGCTGCAGCTGTGTCAGCAACAGGGCCTGGCGATTGCGCTGGCCTCGGCGTCTCCGCTGGCGATGCTGGAACGCGTGCTGGAGATGTTCAACCTGCGTCACTACTTTAGCGCCCTCGCCTCGGCTGAAGCGCTGCCTTACAGCAAACCGCATCCGCAGGTGTATCTGGATGCTGCGGCAAAGCTCAGGGTTGATCCGCTCAACTGCGTGGCGCTGGAAGACTCGTTCAACGGCATGATCGCCAGTAAAGCCGCGCGCATGCGTTCCATTGTGGTGCCTGCCGCCGAACATCGCCACGATGCGCGCTGGGCACTGGCCAATGTGCAACTGGAAAACCTGACGCAGCTGCAGGCGGAACATCTGTTTAACTGATCGCTGTGCATCGCGCGTTATGCCCGGCGGATGGTTCGCCCGGTTGCCAGGCGCAAAAGTAAGCCAGACCGTTAATTTCCCGCGCTTTTTTCAGGCGCGGGTCAGCAAAAAATTCACTCTTCGTTACAGCGTCACCGTTCTCATTTACTGGATAAATCCCTATACTGGATGCATCGACAGTTTTTGCAGCCAGGTTCCATCATGACGGCCGAAGGCCATATCATTTTTGCCATCGCCAGTGCGATATTTGCCAAACGCGCCGAACTGACGCCGGTGATGGCCAGTGCCGACTGGTGGCATCTGGTGCCGGCTGCGCTGCTGACTTGCCTGCTGCCGGATATCGATCACCCTAAATCGGTGCTGGGCCAGCGGCTAAAATGGCTGTCGCAGCCGATAGCCCGCGCTTTTGGCCATCGCGGCTTTACCCATAGCCTGCTGGCGGTGGCGGTCAGCCTGTGGCTGTTTCAGATTAACGTGCCGGCTGACTGGTTCCTGCCAGCGGATGTCCTGCAGGGCATGACGCTCGGCTATCTGAGCCACATTGTCGCCGATATGCTGACGCCCGCCGGCGTGCCGCTGCTGTGGCCGTGCCGCTGGCGCTTTCGCCTGCCTATCCTCAACAGCCAGCAAGGTAATCAACTGGAGCGCGCGCTGTGCCTCGCTCTGGTGGGCTATGCGCTGTGGTTTCCGCCCGGTATGCCGTCGTTTGGCGCTAACGGCTGGCCGGAGCAGCTGTTCAACAATCTGCAGAACGGCATTGGCCGGCTGGTGAACGGCAGTACGCGCTGATGTGTTTTTCCTTCTGCCAGCGATTGCTGAAATAATCGCCTTAAATTCCATTTAGTTATAACCCAGACGATTTAGATATATTGTTCCCGCAGGGCCAACTGGTACCATGCCGCGACAGTTACAGAGGATCCCTCTGCTATTTTCGGTTACGCGGCGCGATCGCGTGGCGACCTTCAGGAGTTAACAATGAATATTCCTCTGATCATCAATATCGTGGCATTTGTCGCGCTGCTGATTGCGTTAAACCGCGTCGGCAACCAGAACTGGAGCCTGTCGAAGCGCGTGCTGACCGGCCTGGTGCTGGGGGTGATCTTTGGCCTGGCACTGCAGGCCATTTATGGCGAAAACAGCCCGGTGGTGAAAGAGTCGATTGGCTGGTTTAACATCGTCGGCAACGGTTATGTTCAACTGCTGCAGATGATTGTCATGCCACTGGTGTTTGCCTCAATCCTCAGTGCCGTGGCGCGGCTGCATAACGCCTCGTCGCTGGGCAAAATCAGCGTGCTGACCATCGGCGTGCTGCTGTTTACCACCGCCATTTCCGCGCTGGTGGGCGTGCTGGTGACCGGTCTGTTCCACCTCAGCGCCGAGGGACTGGTACAGGGCGCGCAGGAAACCGCGCGTCTGAGCGCCATCCAGAGCAACTACGTTGGTAAAGTCGCGGATCTGAGTACGCCGCAGCTGCTGCTCTCCTTTATCCCGAAAAACCCGTTTGCCGATCTGGCCGGTGCCAATCCAACGTCGATCATCAGCGTAGTGATTTTCGCTGCTTTCCTCGGCGTGGCGGCGCTGCAGCTGCTGAAAGATGACAAAGCCAAAGGCGAGCGCGTGCTGGTGGCGATTGACACCCTGCAATCCTGGGTGATGAAGCTGGTCCGTCTGATCATGAAGCTGACGCCGTACGGCGTGCTGGCGCTGATGACCAAAGTGGTTGCCGGTTCCAACCTGCAGGACATCATCAAGCTGGGCGGCTTTGTGGTGGCCTCGTATCTCGGCCTTGCGATCATGTTTGGCGTTCACGCGCTGCTGCTGTCGATCAACGGTATCAACCCGCTGCGCTTCTTCCGTAAAGTCTGGCCGGTGATTACCTTTGCCTTCACCAGCCGTTCCAGCGCCGCCAGTATTCCGCTGAACGTGGAGACGCAGACGCGTCGTCTGGGCGTACCGGAATCCATCGCCAGCTTCTCGGCCTCATTTGGCGCGACCATCGGCCAGAACGGCTGTGCCGGCCTCTATCCCACCATGCTGGCGGTCATGGTAGCGCCGACCGTGGGTATCAACCCGTTTGACCCGGTATGGATCGCCACGCTGGTCGGTATTGTCACGCTGAGCTCAGCCGGTGTGGCGGGCGTCGGTGGCGGCGCGACCTTCGCCGCGCTGATCGTCCTGCCGGCGATGGGACTGCCGGTCACGCTGGTGGCATTGCTGATCTCCATCGAACCGCTGATTGATATGGGCCGTACCGCGCTCAACGTTAACGGCTCGATGACCGCCGGTTCACTGACCAGCCGCTGGCTAGGTATGACCGACAAAAAAGTGCTGGAGAGCGACGAACACGCGGAACTGGCGCACCGCTAATTAACCCGTTTTCCCGTAACGGCAGGCCGCAAAGCCTGCCGTTTTTTTTGCCGTTTTCTGCACTTTTTTCCGCAATCGTGGCGCTAACGTCAGGAAAGCGTTAAGCATGGTAAACGGAGGCAAAATCGACGGTTTTTTGCTTGAGTTTGCGCGCTGAAAGGCGAATGCTGCGGGGAGTTACCGCAGGAGAACCCCCATGAGAAACGTTATCGCCTCAATGCTGGCGTTAACCCTGATAGCGCCAACCGTAAGTTTTGCTCATCCGTATGGCTGGGGTCCGGGACCCGGCCCGCACTGGGGTGGTCCGGGACCCCGCTGGGGACATCCCGGACCGCTGCGTTTTCTGCCGGAGGCCGCGACCGCCGTGCTGATTGGCGGACTGACCTACTACCTGCTGAACGGTAGCTACTACCAGCGGCAGGGCGACACCTACGTGGTGGTCCAGCCGCCGGATGGCCCACCGGCCAGCGCCATGCGTGTTCTGGATTACAACGGCAAACGCTACTACGTGCAGGATGGTCACTACTATCAGCGCGAGATCAGCGGCAGCTACATTGAGGTGCCGCGGCCGTATGGGCTGTAAGCGCACAAAGAAAAACGGCCCGTCTGAGACGGGCCGTTTGTTATTCTGCTGCCGTTACTGCGCGGCTTGCGGATCGGTATCGTAATCCTTACAGCTCTGGAAGCCGTAGTTCATGACGCGACCGGTGTCGTTATAGCTCACAAAGTAAGTCTGCTGTTTGCCATCACGCTCACCAATCACGTAGGTCTGGCAGGTACCCCGTGCGTGAACCATGGTAATCTCGGTTGACGCCGGTCCGGCAATCTGGCGCACCTGTTCACGCGTCATGCCTTTTTTCACATCCTTCACCACAGGCTTAGTCACGTAGCTTTCCGCACGATCGTAAGTTGTACAACCAGACAGGGCTGCCAGCGTCATAGCGGCAGCGATACATCCCAGCACTTTATTCATCTTGTTGTTCCTCATACTTTGTCCATGTCCCACTAAGCCTGGAACATAATTCCAGATTTATCAAATCAATGGCGGTGCTTTCGGTCAGTTCTGAAGCGTCAGGATTACGTAAAGATGCTGTGTTGCCGTCACCGGCTCCGTATAATCGCGGCGCAAGATACATCTTAAAGCTAAAAATAACACAGAGGATCAATGACACCTGCACACCCTAACCGGCTGGTTTATGCTATCACGCTCGGCCTGCTCGCCGCGCTCGGGCCGCTTTGTATCGATCTCTATCTGCCCGCCCTGCCTGAACTGGCGCGCGATCTCGGTACCGAAACCGCTACTGCCCAGCTAAGTCTGACCGCCGGTCTGCTGGGGCTGGGCGCCGGACAGCTGCTGTTTGGTCCGATGAGCGATAAGTTTGGCCGTATTCGTCCGCTGCTGCTGTCGCTGGCGCTGCTGTTCATCGCCTCGATTGGCTGTGCGCTGGCGAAGGATATTCACGCTCTGCTGGTGGCGCGCCTGTTTGAAGGGCTGGCCGGTGCAGGCGGCGCGGTGCTGTCGCGTGCCATTGCCCGCGATATGTATAGCGGCCATGAGCTGACGCGCTTTTTTGCCCTGCTGATGCTGGTGAATGGCCTGGCGCCGATTGGTGCGCCTGTGCTGGGCGGTGCGCTGATGACAGTGCTGAACTGGCGCGGCATCTTTGTGGTGCTGGGCGCGATTGCCGTGCTGCTGATTCTGCTGGCGCGCTGGAAGCTGCGCGAAACCCTGCCGGCCGAACGCCGTAGCCAGGGATCGATCTTCTCCGCCTGGGCAGCGCTCGGCCAGGTCATCACCCACCGGCCGTTTATGGGCTTCTGCCTGACGCAGGGCTTCATGATGTCCGGCATGTTTGCTTATATCGGCGCCTCGCCGTTTGTACTGCAGCAGATTTACGGCCTATCACCGCAGGCATTCAGCTTGTGCTTTGCGGCGAACGGTATTGGCCTGGTGATTGCTTCCCAGACCAGCGCCCGGCTCTGTCCGCTGTGGGGCGAATATCGCGTGCTGAAGGGCGGCCTGACGCTGGCGTTTGTCGCCTCCAGCTGCCTGCTACTGGCCGGCGTGAGCGGCGCGCCGCTGCCGCTGGTGCTGGTGGCGCTGTTCTTCACCATCGCCAGTAACGGTGTGATCGCCACCACCGCGTCATCGCTGGCGATGCAGAGCCAGGGCCACCGCGCCGGCAGCGCCTCGGCGGTGATCGGCGTTGCGATGTTCTCGCTCGGCGCGCTCAGCGTACCGATCACCGGCCTCGGCGGCACCTCGGTAATCAGCATGACGGCCACCATCTTTGGCTGCTTTATGCTGGCCATCGTGATGTTCATGCTGCTGGCGCAGAAACCAAAAAGCGCCTGAATTGCCAACAGAAACACCGGACAACAAGCCGTTCGGCTTGTTGTTTTTCTGCGGAGGCGTTAGCTTTAGCACATGATTCGCATTGTGCCGTTAGGCTACCGACTTGAGGAGAGGTTCATGTCACTGCAGCAGGAAATCATTCAGGCCCTGGGTGTTAAACCGGTTATCGACCCGCAGCAGGAGATCCGCGTCAGCGTCGATTTTCTGAAGTCCTATCTGAAAGCCCATCCGTTTATTAAGACCCTGGTGCTCGGCATCAGCGGCGGTCAGGACTCAACGCTGACCGGCAAGCTGGCGCAGACTGCTATCACTGAACTGCGTGAAGAGACCGGCGATCACGACTACAGTTTTATCGCCGTGCGCCTGCCGTATGGCGTGCAGGCTGACGAGCAGGATTGTCAGGATGCGCTGGCATTTATCCAGCCGGATCGCACGCTGGTGGTCAACATCAAAGAAGCGGTACTGGCCAGCGAGCGCGCGCTGCAGGAGGCGGGCATTGCCCTGTCGGATTTTGTGCGCGGCAACGAGAAAGCGCGCGAACGCATGAAAGCCCAGTACAGCATTGCCGGCATGACCAAAGGCGTCGTGGTCGGCACCGATCACGCCGCAGAAGCAGTGACCGGCTTCTTTACCAAGTACGGCGACGGCGGCAGCGACATCAACCCGATTTTCCGCCTCAACAAGGGCCAGGGCAAACAGCTGCTGAAAGCGCTCGGCTGCCCGGAACACCTCTATCTCAAGCACCCCACCGCCGATCTGGAGGACGATCGTCCCGGTCTGCAGGATGAAGTCGCGCTGGGCGTGACCTATCAGCAGATTGATGATTTCCTCGAAGGCAAAACCATCGACGCCGACGCGGCGAAAATCATTGAAGGCTGGTATACCAAAACCGAGCATAAACGTCGTCCGCCGATCACCGTGTTCGACGACTTCTGGAAGAAGTAATCCCTGCGGCTTCCCGCTCCCCCGGCGGGAAGCCTGCCTCTTCACACCCCCGCTGGCGGGAAAACGCGCACGCTGATATACTGTATGCACAACCAGTAAGCGGAGCGTTCTTTGGTCAGACGAGCAAACCGCCATCGCCTCGAATTTGATGCGGCGGCTATCTATCAATATCCCGAACATCTGCGTCAGTGGCTGGAAGGCTTGCCTAATCAGCCGGGCGTTTACACTTTCCACGGTGATAACGACAACCTGCCGCTGTACATCGGCAAGAGCATCAACCTGCGCAGCCGGGTGATGGCCCATTTTCGCACGGCGGATGAAGCCAGCATGCTGCGCCAGGCGCGGCGCGTCAGCTGGATCCCCACCGCCGGGGACGTGGGCGCACAGCTGCTCGAAGCGCAGATGATCAAAACGCAGCAGCCGCTGTTCAATAAGCGCCTGCGCAAAAACCGCCAGCTGTGCTCGCTGCAGCTGGGCGACGGCGCACCGCAGGTGGTGTACGCGCGCGATCTCGATTTCTCCTCCTCACCTGACCTGTACGGGCTATTCCGCAGCCGCTTTGCCGCCTTAGAGAAGCTGAAAAGCCTCGCCGACGAGCTGCGCCTGTGCCACGGCCTGCTGGGATTAGAGCGCCTGCAGCCGGGGCGCGGCTGTTTCCGCGCGGCGCTTAAACGCTGTGCCGGTGCCTGCTGCGGGGCGGAACCGCTGGCGGCGCATCAGGAGCGCCTGCTGGCAGGGCTGGAGCAGCTGCGCGTGGTGTGCTGGCCGTGGCAGGGCCCGGTGGGTATGGTGGAGCGCGGGACGGAGATGACGCAGATTCACGTCATCGATCACTGGTTCTGGCTGGGATCGGTCAGCAGTGAGCAGGAAGCGCGTCAGCTGCAGCGGGCGCGTCACGGCTTCGACCATGACGGCTACAAAATTCTCTGCCGGCCGCTGCTGTCCGGCGTTTATCCGCTGATTGAGCTGTAACGCAAAACCGCCGACGCTGCCCAAAGCACAGTGTGCCATGGACAACGTCGGCGGTCTCAAACCGGTGAGCTAAACGGCTTATTCGCCATCAGCCGGCGGTGGCGGCATTTTACCGTCGTGCGGGCCTTTTTCTGTCAGACGTTTCTCAAAGTTGGCGTTGTACTGCTTCTTCTGATCTGGCGTCAGCACGTTATAAATCTTGTTCTGGGTTTCCAGCATCTTCAGCGCATGCTCTTTCGCATTGGCGCTCATTTTGTCTGCCTGCGCTTCTGCTTTGGCACGGTCAAAGGTGTCGGATGCGATGATGCTGTGGTTAGCACGACGCTCTTCCAGCGATGGACGCTTCATGTCTTTATGGCTGTCACGCAGGATGTCGCGAATCTGGGTTTTCTGCGCGTCGGTCAGGTTGAGGTCTTTGAACATCATGTCCATGCCGTGGTGGCGCATCGGCTTGTGCATCGGTTTTTCACTGCCCGCTGGCGGCGGCGTCAGGTTGTCAGCCGCAGCATGGACGATATTGGCGGCACCGAAAGCCATTGCGGTAGCCAGAAACAGGGAGGTCAGTTTACGCATAATATTGTCCTTACTTTTCAGTTTAATGACGACAGCCTGTGTCGCGTCTTCGGAAACAAGCATACGACGCTGAACGTCAACTACTCAGAGGCTGAGTAAAGCCCTGCAAGCATAAAAGACAGTTATCGGGCAATCATGGAGAGATTGCGAAGAAATGCGTGAGGAATTGCAAAAGAGTATGACGATCAAGGGGAAAGCGCAGGAATTAAGGAGGAGTGTAATGGCTTTGTCGGTTTTGCGGAAGGGAAAATGTCGTTAGTTTGCGCACGTTCTCTGCTCACCCGTGACCTCTCCCGTCACAGGGAGAGGAGGGATTGCCGGGTAAAGCTTTCGATTACAACTCCAGCGCCTGGGTCTGCTCACTCTCCTCCACCAGCATCAGCCCGGCGCGCAGGCCCGGTGCCACGTTGGGATTGGGGAACAGCACATATTCACGCGCCTGCTGCACGTAATAGCGCCGCTCACCCTCTTCCGCCAGCAGCGTGCCCTGCGGGAAAGCCGTGAAGTTGAGAGTTTCCGGGCCCATGTGCAGAACAAACTGCTCGCCGTGCCGGGTGATTTGCTGTGCCACGCGATAATGGCGCGGCGTCTCGCGCACCGGCGGCAGCGCCTCACCGTACAGCAGCGCCGCCAGCGCACGCTGCACACCGCTGAACTGCGTGAGATCGTTCTCGCCAAACGGCAGCGCCTTTCCCAGCTCCAGCGTACAACTGGCTGCCGCGTAGTGTTCACAGCTGAAGTGGGTGAAGGTGCCGCCCGGCGCACGGTGGAACACCAGCGCTTCCAGTTCGGCCGCTGCCAGCCAGTGTAAAAAATCCGCAGGCCACGGCTGGCTGTTGAGCGGCATCACGCCAAAGCGCGTATGCCACGAACCGCGAATCGCGGTGTGCAAATCGAGATGCCAGCGAATTTCGTGATCGAGGCACTCGCACCAGAAGTTCTCCAGCGCCTGCTCCAGCTGGAGCGCGCGCTGCGCCTCCGGTACGTCGGCCACCTGTTGCCAACGTCCACCAAACAGCCGGTTAATATCATAATGCTGGTAGCGTTTGCCGCTGCGCAGCGCTGCCGGGTTGCCGAGTATCACCAGCAGGCGCACGGCCAGCGGTTTTTCCCCCTGCAGCAGCGGCGTCAGCAACAGATTGAGGATCTCCACCGGGGCGGTCTCGTTGCCGTGAATCCCGGCGGAGAGAACCAGCGCCTGCTGCGTGGGCGTATGCGGTGTCAGGGATAGTATGCCCTCATCATGCCACTGCCAGTGCAGGTGGGCGTTACTGCCCTGCCGCTGCGCGGGCGGCCTGCCTGACAGGGTTTGCTGTAAAAAGTCCTGCATGTTCACTCCTTTCTGACACAGGGGGCAACACATTTGCCCCCGGCGTTAACGCTGAAACGCGTAGACACTGCCTAAGTCTAGCAGCTGTGTCAGCTCGTCCAGCGCGCTTCGCCCTTCGCTCAGCAGCTGCGGATCGGCCAGATCGGCCTGCGTCAGGCGGTCGCGATAGTGACGATCCACCCAGTCATTCAGACGCGTAAACAGGCGATCGTTCATCAGCACGGCCGGATTGACGGCCTGACGCTCCGCCTCGGTTAACACCACGCGCAGACGCAGACAAGCCGGTCCGCCACCGTTGCACATGCTCTCACGCAGATCGAACACCTGCAGCTCACGAATCGGGCCGCCGCTCTCCACCAGCTCGCTCAGGTAGCGCCACACGCCGGCATGCTGACGCGACTCTTCCGGCAGCACCAGCCGCATACCGCCGTCCGGATGCTGCAGCAGCTGGCTGTTAAACAAGTAGGTGTTCACCGCATCGGCCACTGACACGCGGTCGCGCGGTACCACAATCGGCTGGAAGCCCGGCACCTGAGCCGCCAGCTGTTGCAGCAGCTGGGGCTGGTCGACAAACGCCTCTTCATGGCAGAAAAACACCTGCTGATTGCTGACGGCGATTACGTCGTTGTGGAACACCCCCTGATCGATCACCGCCGGATTTTGCTGAGCAAACAGCGTGCGCGCGTCATCCAGCTGATGCAATCTCGCCACCGCCGCGCTGGCTTCACGCGTCTGGCGCGCCGGATAGCGCGCCGGTGCGCTGCCCTGCTGCTGGCCGTCGCGGCCGTAGACAAACAGCTGCACGCCGGGCGCGCCATAGTCAGCGCCGAAGCGGTTATGGTTGGCTGCGCCTTCGTCACCAAACAGCGCCACCTGCGGCAGCGCGTCGTGTACGCTGAAGTGGCGGCCATCGCGGAAGATGGCGCGCAGCAGGTCGGCGGTTTCCGGCGCTTCGATCGCCCGGTGGAACTTATTGTTGAGGTTGGCAACGGTAAAATGCACTTTGCCGTCGGCGCTGTCGGCCGATGGCGAAACCGTGGCCGCATTGGCCACCCACATCGCCGACGCCGAACTGGCCGCTGACAGCAGCTGCGGTGCCTGCCGGGCTGCTTTGGCCAGCACCTGCGCATCGCTGCCGCTGAATCCCAGCTGGCGCAGCAGCGGCAGATTAGGCCGCTCGTGCGGAGGGATAACGCCCTGCACATAGCCCATGTCGGCCAGCGCCTTCATTTTCAGCAGCCCCTGTTTGGCCGCCAGCCGCGGATTGGAGGGCTGCAGCTGATTGCGCGTGGAGGCTTCGTTGCCAAACGACAGGCCAGCGTAGTGGTGCGTCAGGCCGACCAGACCATCAAAGTTTGCTTCAAACGCCTTCATGATGTCGCTCCTGAAGCAGTAAAATCGAGCCCTGGCGACAGGCTGCCCGGTAGCGCTAAGCTGCTGCTCTCCAGCGAGGCCATCGGCCAGGCGCAGTAATCCGCCGCGTACCAGGCGCTGGCACGGTGATTACCGGAGGCGCCTACGCCGCCAAACGGTGCCGAACTGGCGGCGCCGGTCAGCGGTTTATTCCAGTTCACGATGCCGGCGCGCGCTTCCAGCAGCAGCTGATCAAACTGGTCACGCTGCGGTGACACCAGTCCGCACGACAATCCGTAGCGCGTATCGTTGGCGAGGCCAATTGCCTGCGCGTAATGGTCGTAGCGGATGACCTGCAGCAGCGGTCCGAACACCTCTTCGTCAGGCAGTCCGGCGACGCCGGTCATGTCGATGATGCCGGGCGTAATAATCGCGCTGTCGCGATCCGGCCAGCGCATCGCCAGCAACTCCTTTCCACCCAGCGCAATCCGCTGCTGCCAGGCAGCGAAGATCTGCCCGGCGGCGGCGGGCGAAATCACGCTGCCCATAAACGGCTGCGGTTCGGCGTCCCACGCTGCCGGTTTGAGGCGCGCACTCACCTCGACCAGGCGCTGCAGAAAGGCATCGCCTGCCGCACCGCGTTTCACCAGCAAACGACGCGCGCAGGTGCAGCGCTGGCCGGCGGTAATGAACGCCGACTGAATGGCGATATGCACCGCGCCATCAATGTCGACCGGATCTTCCACAATCAGCGCATTGTTGCCGCCCATCTCCAGCGCCAGCATTTTCTCCGGCTGTCCGGCGAACTGGCGATGCAGGTGATAGCCGGTGGCCGCGCTACCGGTAAACAGCAGGCCGTCAATCTGCTCCGCCTGCGCCAGCGCCTGGCCGGTATCACGTCCGCCCTGTAACAGCGCCAGCGTACCCGCCGGCAGGCCCGCTTCCTGCCACAGCTGCACGGTTTTCTCTGCGGTGGCGGGGGTCAGTTCGCTCGGTTTAAACAACACGCAGTTGCCCGCCAGCAGCGCCGGCACGATATGTCCGTTCGGCAGATGGCCGGGGAAGTTATACGGCCCAAACACCGCCAGCACGCCATGCGGCCGGTGGCGCAGTGAACTCTCACCCTCGGCCTGTTCGCCGGTGCGGGTGTGATAAGCCTTAATCGAAATGGCCACTTTATTGATCATCGCCTGCACTTCGGTCAGCGTTTCCCAGCGCGGTTTGCCGGTCTCACGTGCGATGATCGCCGCCAGCTCGGTTTTATCCCGCTCCAGCAGACGGGCAAAGTCCTCTACCCGCGCCTGGCGGGCAGCAAACGGCAGACGTGCCCATGCCGGGAACGCTGCGCGAGCCGCTTCACAGGCCGCCGCCACCTGCGCGGCAGAAGCAGCGTTGCCCTGCCATAAGATCTCGCCGCTCACCGGATTGTGTTTACTCAGCGTCTCCGCGCTGCCCGGCTGCCATTCACCGTTGATAAAATGCGTCATGCGTTATTCTCCTCGCGACCCAGGGTAACCACCCGCAGCAAATCGCCATAGTCGCAGCGCAGCGCGGTGCGCTGCTGCTGATTAATCAGAACCTGACCGGATGCGACATCGACCGGCAGCAGCGCCACGCGGAACTGCTGATAGTCGCAGTTCGCCACCAGACACAGCGGCCAGTGCGCCTCAGCTTCGCCTTCGCTGGCGGTCAGCACTTTGCTCTTGCGGATGGCGCGGATGCGGTCGATCTCACACTCCAGCGTCGGGCCGCCGTCAAAGATGTCGATATAGTTGAGATAGCGGAACCCCTCGGCTTCCAGCACCGCGCGCG